>WQTY01000401.1 GCA_009786045.1 Pseudomonadota bacterium
GCAGATGCGACCCCTGCTTACATAGAGGAGATTGTCCATGCGCATCGTGATTGACAGGCTTTATGATACCCATGCCGTGCTCGACGTCGACGGCGAAATCATCGAATTCCCAAAAGCAGCCCTGCCTGCTGGCTGCAAGGAAGGCGATATTCTGGGATTTGTTACCCTCGACGCAACACAGATTCTTCAGGAAGGGGCGGATCGCATCAAACGCATGCAGGCGATGTCGAACACGACTTCGGGGAATACATTCGACCTGTAGCGAGGGTGATGGTGACGGGAGTTTGGTCTTTGCCGGGCTTTGGCGAGGGTTTCCTCGCCTGAGCCATGGCGCGTTTGCGCCAGATGCGCCAGGTTGGGTGTGTCTGGAGGACAACAATAAGGGGAACGCATGAGTGAGAATCAAGCTGCGAATATGACGACAAAGAACGTTCCGCCTGCCTGCGAATCCAACGGGGAGGGTGAGATATTCCCCCCAGAGGCGCTCAAAGAGATCGAAGCCCTCTATGATGAGCTCATTGAGCGTCTTCTGCGCTATCATCCCGATGCTGACATTGCGCTTGTCCGGCGTGCCTTTGACTGTGCTTTTGAGGCACACAGGACACAGCGGCGCAAATCCGGGGAGCCTTACATCAAGCATCCTCTGGAGGTTGCCATTCTGGTGACGCACATCAAGCTGGATGAGGCGAGTATTTGTGCAGCGCTCCTGCACGACGTTGTTGAGGATACGCCCACGACACATGCTGATCTCGTGAAAGCCTTTGGGCAGGAAGTTGCCGATCTCGTTGATTCTCTCACCAAACTCGACAAGTATCACTTCAAATCCAGCGAGGAGCGGCAGGCAGCAAATTTCTGCAAAATGCTCATCGCCATGAATACGGATCTGCGTACCATCCTCATTAAGCTGGTCGATCGTATCCATAACATGCGCACGCTGCAGCACATGAAAAGTGATAAGCAGGCCAGCATCGCCCAGGAAACCCTCGACATCTATGTTCCCATCGCCAACCGCCTGGGCATCGAATGGATCAAGTCCGAGCTCGAAGACCTTTCCCTTCGCTACCTGCATCCCGAAGAGTTTCAGGAGCTCTGCGAAAAAATTCAGGCCATCACGCAGGACAAGCAGGCTTATATTGAGAAGGTCAAGGGCATTCTCAGCGAGGCCCTGCGAGCCGAAGGGATCACAAACTTTACCCTCAAGGGACGAGTTAAGCACATTTATTCGATCTACCGGAAGCTCAAGCGTTCCGATGGCGTTTTTGAAAATCTGCATGATCTCATTGCCTTTCGCGTCATCGTCTCGACAAAAGCAGAGTGCTATCATGCGCTTGGTTTGGTTCATGGCATGTGGGCCCTGGTCGAGAACCGCTTTAAGGACTATATCTCTCGTCCCAAGGCCAACCAATACCGCTCGCTTCATACCTCTGTCATCGGTCCGGATCGCGAACAATTCGAAATACAGATCCGCACCTACGAGATGGACAGCGTGGCCCAGGAAGGCATCGCCGCGCACTGGAAATACAAAGAAGGCAACATCACGCCCGCAAAAGAGGCCAAGGGCTTTGAGTGGCTGCGAAAACTCATCGAATACCGTGAGGAGAATGCCGAGACCTCGGACTCCAGGCTCTTTCTCAACTCCGTCAAAGTCGATCTTTTCAACGATGACGTGTTTGTGTTCACACCCAAGGGTGAAATCAAGGTTCTTCCGCGCGGATCCACCCCTATTGACTTTGCCTACTCCGTGCACTCTGACCTTGGCGATCACTGCTTTAGCGCCAAAATCAACGGCGCCATCGTCCCCCTGCGCTACCAGCTCAAAACCGGAGACATCATCTCGATCGAAACCAAGTCGTCGCAGTATCCCAAAAGCGACTGGCTCCAGATGGTGGTCACAAACCGGGCCAAAAACCGCATCAACAAGTACCTCAGCCATGAAGAGCGCAAGACGCATCGCGCCATCGGCATGCAGATTCTCGAAAAAGGTCTCAAGAAGCTTCATCTGCCCGCCGACAGCGTTGAGAATGTCTCAGATCATGACAAGTTTTTTTCCTCACTCAAGCTGCAAAACCTCGATGCACTCTATGTGGCGCTTGGCAGTGAGCGCATCAAATTCGAGCAGGTTCTTGAGCGATTGCAGCCGTTTCTGCCGCAGCGCCACGAAGCCGCGCACGTCACTGAAACGCTCGACACCAAAGTGCGTGATGAGCAAGCCATTCAAAAGCTTTCCCGGCGTCCACAAGCCAGCGTCATCGTCGACGGCATCGACAATCTGGCCGTACATTTTGCCAAGTGCTGCTCTCCCGTCCCCGGAGAACCCATTATTGGATTCATTACGCGAGGCCGGGGTCTGGCAATTCATCACCTCCGCTGCCAACGCATCAGCAACCTTGAACCCGAGCGCCTCGTCGAAACGAACTGGGCAGCCAGCCTGGCCGGCAACAATCAGGCCATGCGTTCGGTCATCATCCAGATCCTTGCCGCCGATCGCCTGGGCATCCTCCAGGACGTCATCAAGGTCATGGGCGACATGAAAATCAACATCACCCAATCACACTGCCGCACGATGCACGATACGATGCAATGCGCCCTTTCCTTCGAGGTTCAGGTTGCCAACATTGGTCAGCTCACACTCCTCCTGCGCAATTTGCAGCGCATTTCGGGCGTCATCGAAGCACAAAGGAGCTCGGCTTAGTCTCAAATCCCTTGTCTTTGGGTGACATATTGGTTACTTTATGCAGCAGCGCCCCTTAATCGCAGGTGCGCGCCATCACCAGGACGTTTGCCGCCGAAACCCACCACGTTTCGGCGGTTTTGTATTTCATCCCTTCATCATCCAGGAATGCACCATGCCTGTCGAACGACGTCCCATGACCCCATGGGGTTATCACCGGCTCAAAACCGAACTCAAACGCATCCGTGAATTCGAAAAACCCGCCAATATCCTGGCCATCGAAGAGGCTC
>WQTY01000402.1 GCA_009786045.1 Pseudomonadota bacterium
CCAGTTTTTTTTGCAATGGGGGCCGCGCCCCCTGCGCCGCTATCGGCGGCTTTGCCGCCGATACGCGTCTACCCCCAAAGCGGGGCCTCAATCGCCGGCCCCGCAACGCCCCGCTCCTTTTTTGTGGGGGAACCAGTTCCCCCACACCCCCTGCAATGCTGCGCATTGCTTGTGGGGTCGGAGAGCTTGGGCATGATGAACCCCCATGCAGAGGCATACAAAGGAAATACGCATCGTGTTCAAAATTTCTTTAAGAACGAAAATACTAACCCTTCTGCCGGTGATAGCGGTGAGTGTGCCGATGTATTTTCTGATTTCAGGATACATCAAAAGCCTTCCGAAAATTCGTTACAACAATTATGCTGGCAATCAGCCAGCGGCGCAGTACCCGGATACCAGATTTGCCGTCATCAGCGACCTGCACATCTATGATCCATCCCTCGGCAGCACTGGCACCGCTTTCGAAAAAGAACTTTATTCAGATACAAAACTGCTTTTGGAGAGCGAAGCTTTGCTGGATTTTGCCATCCATGAGCTGCTTCAGTCCGATATACAGTTTGTACTGGTTCCAGGGGATTTGACCAAAGACGGCGAACGGGTCAATCACGAGATTGTGTCTGCGAAACTGCAGAAACTGGTGGATGCCGGGATCAAAGTTTTTGTGGTACCGGGAAACCATGATGTGAACAACCCGGATGCAAGCCGCTTTATGGGCGATGAAAAACAGCCCGTCGACAGCATCTCTGCCGATCAGTTTGCGCAGTTCTATCAAAATATGGGCTATCGTGATGCCATCTCACGTGACAGCCATTCTCTGAGTTATGTGGCGCAACCTGTGGATGGGCTGTGGCTAGTGGCCATTGACAGCTGCAGATACAGTGAAAACGTCCCCGGAAAAAGTGCGATCGTCGGTGGAGGAATCCGTCAGGAAAGTGCCGATTGGCTTGCCGGGGTGTTAGAGCAGGCCGCAGAGAAGAATATTGCCGTGATAGCCATGATGCACCATGGCATGATGGAACACTGGAACGGTCAGGCAAAGCTGCATCCCGACTATATTGTGAGCGATTATAGGCATGTCGGAAAGTTTCTGGCATCCTACCATGTGCGGCTTGGTTTTACCGGCCACTATCACGCACAGGATATCGCACGTGCAGAATTTGATGGGAACGTGCTGTACGATATAGAAACGGGATCGCTGGTGACGGCCCCATGCCCCATACGGTATTGTTCTATCGAACAAGGCGTTTTGACTGTCCGAACGGATACCATTGTGGAAAAACTGCACCCAGGCACCGATTTCTCGGAGAAATCGCGGCTTTTTGTCAAAGAAACCGTCAAACGAGAAGCCATTGCTACTCTAAAAAAGCACAGGGTATTGGATCAGGATGCAGACCATATCGCAAATGTTGTGGGGGATGCTTTTGTGGCACATTACCACGGCGACGAAGACGCGAGTCTGCGCCCATCTTTTGACACGAGTCAACTGAGCCTGTGGGGCAAGATTGTGTACCGTACGCAAAAATATGTGCTGGACGGACTCTGGCACAACTCGCCGCCGGCGGATAATCATGTGGTCATTGACTTGAGGTAGTTTTTTCGTGGGGGAGCATTGCTCCCCCACACCCCCTGTAAAACCATTACGCATAGAAACCACCCCGTCGCCTGCGGCGCCACCCCTCCAAAGGAGGGGAATTTATGTTGCCTGCTCCGCAGTTGTTCCTCCCTCAAATCTGACGGTAAAATTTTAGACAATGCAACATACTACGTCATTTCCTGTTTGCATTGTTGGGTACCAGGCCAAAAACGAAACACGTCGCCTCTCACCCACAAGCAATGCGTAGCATTGCAGGGGGTGTGGGGGAACTGGTTCCCCCACTAGGAAACGATGTGAATGTTGAGCCATTTTCCACGGCGGAATCTGATGTAGAAGACGATGCCCATGCCGATGATGGCAATGGAAGCCGCTGTCCATGCGCCATATATGCCCCACTGCATGACTTCGCCGAAGACAAAGACGAGGGGAATGAGGACACACCAGATGATGCCCAGCATGACGATCATGGGGAAGCGAGTGTCGCCGGCGCCTCTGAGCGCGCCTGCAGAAACGATATTGAGCGCATCAAAGAGTTGGTAGACAACGCCAAAAATGAAGAGATTTGCAGCGATCTGAATGACATCCGTGTCTGATGAGAAGGCGTTTGCGATGGGGTAACGGAGGAGGAAGAATAAGACGCCCAATATCCCAAGAACTACGACAGACAAGCGGATGCTGTGGGTAGCGGTGATTTTTGCCGCCTCCTGGTTTTTGGCCCCCAGGTACTGCCCAACGAGGGTCGTGGTGGCGATAGAGAAGGCAAGGGCAAACATGAAGGCGAATCCCATGAATTGATAGACGATGGCGTTGGCGGCGGCGGCTTCCTTGCTCAGGGAGGCAATGTAGAACCCAAAGACGAGCCATCCTGTTTGTTCAAGGCCCCAGGCGACACCCACGGGGAGGCTGAGGCTGAGGTATTTTTTGTAGGTGCTGAGTGATGGATGGACGAGACGGCGAGTTTTGTATTTGGCGTGATTTTTTCGGTTCAGCACGACTGCGAAGTACATGAGGCATTCAATGCCCTGGGCGATAATCGTGCTGATGGCAGCGCCCTTGACACCCATGGCTGGAATGGGGCCAAAGCCAAAGACGAAGGCATAGGTGAGGGGGACGTTGATGAGAATAATGACAATGGACACGATGGCAGGGGTTTTCATGTCGCCCAGCCCTCTTAGAAAAGAGACGAGGCCAAACGAAACAAAGACCCATGGACTGGCCATGAGACGCACGTCCATATACTCAAGCACAGGTTGAACGATTTGCGGATTGGTGTTGACGAGGTCGAGGATCGTCGGAAGGAAGGGTCTGAGAATAAAGTTGATCAGCACGCCGGTCATAACGGCCAGATACAGGGCATGCC
>WQTY01000403.1 GCA_009786045.1 Pseudomonadota bacterium
CCACACCCCCTGCGTGCCTCCCCTTTTAGGGGAGGTGGCGGCGAAGCCGACGGAGGGGTGCGTGTATCGCTTTGGGTGAAGTGGCAGGATGTATTGTTTGAAGCGACATCCCTCGCATTGCGAGCAAGGGTGAAACAATTTGTTTGTGGTTTGCTGCTTCGAGATGGGGGTGGCGACGGGTGTCGAGTTTCAGGATCGTAAATACAAAGTCTGTCACAAAATGCGACAATTTTGGCCAAAAATGATGCTTTTTGCCACTCTACCCACAGGCAATGCGCAGCATTGCAGGGAGGGGTGGGGGAACGCGTTCCCCCACAAAAAAACTTATATATCGCAGATAAAGTCGGCCATCTTTTTATAGGATTGCTTTCCGATACCCTTGACGCGCTGGATGTCGGCTTTGCGTTTAAAGGGCCGCTTTTCGCGCGCCTCTTCGATAGCCCTGGCACGGCTCTGACCAATGCCGGGCAGTTTCATCAGCGCGTTGACATCCCCATGGTTAATATCGACGCAGTTCGTATTTGCGGCAGCACCGCTTGTGTTCGTTTTTGCTGTGGCATTGCTGGAGGGTGATGCCTTGCGATGCTCAGTGCCTGGCCTGTTGGCAGCATTTTTTATCGGTGGCGGCGGCAAAGCAGGCACCTCCTCTATGCCGTGCGTCAATGGCAGGGGTTGCGCCAATGCATTGGCAAGAAACTGAACAGACCAGTCTGCGGCCACTGCATCGCACTCGGCAGAAGATGCCGCAGCAGGCGGCAGGACATAACATGACTCTTCAGCCCAGGGCTCACTGCAGCCCATAAACAGGAGAAATATGAGTTTCAGCACCGAACCCATGACGCAGGCTCTCGTGCTCTTACGGTAAAAGCAAAAAACGTTCCGAAATCTCCCAACTGTCCCTGATACCATCATCATCGTTCATTCTCCATCGTATTGGTTAGCGCAATGGCGACCACAACTCGCTCTACTCTCTAAAAGGCACGTTTTTCGCTCTCAGATGCATTTTTTCTTTTTTTTGTGAGGGAACGCGTTCCCCCCTGCGTGCCTCCCCTTCGGGGGAGGTGGTGGCGGTCTCCCTCCGGCGCTTTGCGCCACCTCCCTCAGAGAGGGAGGCATCGACGGAGGGGGGCACGTATCGCTTTGGATGGAGTGGCAAAATGCATCATTAAGGCCACATACCTCACATCCGATTGAGCTCGTGGTTTCGAAGCAAAGGGATTGTGCTTTGAGAGGTATTGTTGATTTTTATAAAAAAACGCTTGTCAAACCTGTCAAGTAGACGTAAATTCCAACTTACCCCCCTGCGGTGGCATTATGTCACCGCAGCCCCCAGCGGCATGACGCTCCCCCGGCGCATGCCGCATTTTTTTTTGCCAAACGTTTGCCATTCCAGTCGAATGACGAGAAACAGCAAAAGTATTGGGGCGCTGCAGAGCAAGGTAATAAGGTAATGATGTAGGGGCAGACCTGCGAGTCTGCCCTGTTCATGTCCATCGTTATCTAACCCCGAAGGGAATGAATCGCGAAAGGATTTCGTCTTACATGTGGGTATTTGTTGTTAAAGTATTGATTTTTGTCGGGATGTGGGTAAAAGCGTGGACTTCGGGGGCACAAAAAGCGTTTAAGGAGAACGAAAATGCCTGAGATCAAGACTATACAGCCATTATCGGAGAGCCAATCTCACTTGCAGGTCAGGGACGAGTCCAAGGGTCTTTCCAAGCAGGATCAGGATGAGCAGGAAGCGCTTTGGCACCGCTCACTTGAATTTTTCGAAACGATGAACGAGCAGGGCGTTAAAATCTAGACAACATGGGATTGTCTGGCTAAAGGCTGAATCATCGGAGGTTTGAATGCGAGCTTATTCGATGGTGATATTGGCCTTTGTAGTGTTTGGCTGCCGCAGTGAAGCGGATAGATTGGCGGAGTATTGTCTCAGCCTTGAGGCGATGGTGGTGGCATCGGAAGATTGCGAAGCCATGGCTCAGGCTTTGCATGGGTTGCCGGCTGGAACCTATTACGACGGTGATCTTTGCGCAAAGACGACAGCATGCTTGCCGTGCAGAAAAGGCGCCGTCGAGATGCTGCGCCGTTGTGGGGCGTCGGAATCATTTCGGCCCCTTCTTGATGCCTGGCATTTTTCGGCAGCCCTGCGTTCTGCCGCCGAACCCTCTGGAGAGTCGCCGTGAGGATAGTGTTAGCTTTGCTCTTGCTGTTATGTGCTTTCTGCGGGCAGGCGCTGGCGCAGGACAAGCCTTCCGGGGCGTTGGATTTTGGCCTGAACTTTCACTACAGCATGGGTGATCGCAGCGTACTTGGCGTACATGCACGTGCCATGGCCGTGGACCGTGTTCCCGGAACCCTGGTGGGCCGCTTTGGAGAATTATATGGCTCCATCGGGATAGGCCTGAAAGGGGATTTGGTGAGTTATTCGGCGGGGGTTAAGCTTGGTCTGGGGCTTGGCACGGATTATCTGGTGCTGTTTGTGGCCAGCGGCCTCATGTGCGATGGGTATAAGTCTGTTAAGGAAGACTCAAAAAAGCACAATGTTCCGCCGGGCCTCGGGTTGCCGCTGCTGATTGGGATGTGGATTGATCCGATGCCGGGTCTGTACGTCTACATGATGGCTGAACCGAGCTGGGCATTTTGGGGGGATGGACGTGGGACAACGCCATACCTGCCGTTTTCCTTTGCCAGAGAGCTCCGCCTGCGAGGCGGGATTGGCTTTGACGTATCTGAGCTTCATATTCGCCTAGATTACACTTTTCACCAGGTCAATCCGCATGCCTGGCACGTCATTTCGGTTGGATTTGGATTCTCAAGCCGCGCCATGGCCAACCTCGGCGCGCCGAAGCACTGATGTGGGGGAATTTTGGGGGAGCATTGCTCCCCCAAACCCCCTGCGATACTTCGTATCGCTTGTGGGTAGAGGGCGAAATGTTATTGTTT
>WQTY01000404.1 GCA_009786045.1 Pseudomonadota bacterium
CGCAGCATTTGGCCAGAACGCCCGACACAATGCGGCTTTTCGTTCGATAGGTTTGGCATTGGCCGGCGCTGCCGGCGCAGCACTCCGCCGTCAGGTAGGCAATGGTTTCCAGCATCAGAGATATGTTGGCCCTGTACCGCGTGTTGCGCCCTTCCCGTGCCATGCTGGCGAGCCCGCTGTGCACGATGGCTTTCAGATGAAAGGAAAGGTTCGTTTTCGGAATGCCCAGCATCCGGGAAATCTCTCCGGCAAAGAGACCGTTGGGTGCGTATTTGACCAACAGCCTGAAAATGGCAAGCCGGGCCTCAGACGTGAGAACTTCAAAAATGATGGTGGCTGTTTTCGCTTCCATAGGATGAGTATCCGGCAATGGTTAGCATGATGACATGTTCTGTCACCAGACAAAATGAATATTCAACAACTGTTGAACAATGTCAAGACAGACGTTTTCGATTACGATTCTGTCAAAAGAGGCAACAGGCATCACAGAAGGGGAGCTTCACCCACAAAAAAGAAGAATGAAAATGCTATAAGCCCACCGGCACACACCACGCTCTTTCGGTTAGCGGCAGTGCCTGTTTTGCCAGGCAAATCACTGCGCCCATTCCCACTGGCATCCCCAATTTGTCCAACGCACCAAAGTGCCGTATGGCAGTTTTATCCGGCGAGGCGGTTTTTTTGAATTCGAGGGGATAGACCGTACCATCCTGCACTATCAGCAGGTCGATCTCCTTCTGCTCGGTATCCCGGTAATAATAAAACGGCGCATGCAGTCCGCTGTGCTGCCAGCTTTTCAGCAATTCGCCCAGAATCCAGGTTTCAAGAATGGCGCCGGACATGGCTCCGGTTTCGAGGGTTTGGGGACTGGACCATTCTGTCAGGTAAGCAGCAAGGCCGGTGTCGAGGAAATAGAGTTTAGGAGTTTTAATCAGACGTTTGGTGACATTGCTGAAATACGGTGCCAGCAGATAAACCAGCCCCGAGGCCTCAAGAATGGAAAGCCACTTCTTGGCTGTGTTCGGGGCAACATCGGCATCCCGCGCCATCTCTGCCATGTTCAGAAGTTGACCGGTTCGCGCCGCCGCTGCCCGCAGGAAACGCAAAAAGGCCATTTCATCGCCCACCTGGGCCAGATCGCGCACATCGCGCTGCAGGTAGGTCTGAACATAGGAACTCAGAAAGAGGTTCCTGTCCATGCTGTTGTTCAGGGCAAGGGCCGGAAAGGCACCGCGCCAGATAGCGGTGTACAGGGTTTGGAGCGTAAGGCTGCTGTCCTTGCTGTTCTGAAACAGCGTCAGGCTTGGCAAAAAGGGTTTCTGGTCTTGCCCCTGGCCCAGGCACTCCTGGCGAGACAGCCCAAGAAGCTGCATGATCCCCACGCGGCCTGCCAGGGATTCCGAAACATTTTTCATAACTTGGAATTGCTGCGAGCCGGTCAGCCAGAACTGCCCCGGTCTGTGGTCATTATCCACGGCCATTTTAATATAGGGCAAGAGGCCAGGCGCGTACTGGATTTCATCTATCAGCACCGGCACAGGAAAGCGCTGCATAAACAACGCCGGATCCTGCCGGGCAAGGTTCAGCACCAGCGGGTCATCAAGGGTGACATAAACGCGATCCTGCCCGCACAAATGCCGAAGTAAAGTGGTCTTCCCAACCTGGCGAGCTCCGGTCACCAGAATCACAGGAAAGGTTGTTGCGGCGTTTCGGATGGGCTGCTCAATCGTTCGTGGCAAATACATGGCGCGCGTTTTTCCGTTCAAAATGCAATCACAATGCATTTTATACGGAAAATGCCTGGTGTCAATTTTTTTTCATAGGGAGCCTGCTACAAAAAAAAGCGACAGACAAAAGTCTGTCGCTTTCATAGCGGGAGCAGGATTCGAACCTACGACCTTCGGGTTATGAGCCCGACGAGCTACCGGACTGCTCCATCCCGCAATGGAGTTGATGTCATGAAGAGTAGCGGGAGCAGGATTCGAACCTACGACCTTCGGGTTATGAGCCCGACGAGCTACCGGACTGCTCCATCCCGCAACAAGACATCCGCCGCCGAGGCGACGCGCACCCTATGAAGGAATTGTGCACGCCTGTCAAGAGAAAAATTCTACTGACTATCCCCATCTTTATCGAAGGTCTGGCATCTTTGGGCAATCCGTGCCGCACGCGCCACTTTGCCCGTGCCATAAGCCTGCGTGATGGCCGCCGACAGGCTAAACCGTGGATCTGCTTCGTGCGTCGGCACAAACGCCTGTGTCGCCTGAACGCTTTGCGTCAAAAGCGCCCGAGCCTCTTCCTGCTCCGAAAGATACTTGTCCGCCTCCATGACGATGACCTTGCGCGCCGCAGTCACCTCATTGCGTTCAATGGCACCAAACAGACGCTCCAGCAAAAGGACAAACCCCACGCCCGGTTCATTGTTCTGCGAAAAATAATGGAACTTTGCCAAATACCCCGAAAACTCCGACAGGACGCTGCCATCCAGCATCCCCGTAAAATACGCCCCCGTCTCATCCTTCGGAAATACCATCGGAATCTGACAATGCTCCGAGAGCGTCTCCATCAGGCGCTTCAGCGCCCGAACCTGCTCCTCGTACAAAATCGGCTGGCTCACAAAGCCAGTGCCAACCTGCGCCTTGACCACCGGGCGCCTGCGAAGCCAGCGCCGCTCATCCGTATCAAGCTGATAAAGCAGCAACACGTTCTCAAGCTCAATCCCAAGACACTGCCGCTGGCGCGGATAATCCATCGTCTCCGAAACGGGACAAAAACCAACGCTCCGCATCGGATCCGCCCACTGAATAATGAGACTCTCGCCATTTCTCCCCGCCGAACTGTCGATGCTGAAGTGCGAACGAATCCGCCCGCCCGTCCCATTGACCCTGTCCCGCGTCTCACGGTCGAGCTCCGACTGCGACAAAACACAGCACACATC
>WQTY01000405.1 GCA_009786045.1 Pseudomonadota bacterium
CGGGCGCCTGCACGCTGTGCGCGCCAGGTTATGTGAACGTCAGCGGGCAATGCGTCAGAAACGATACGCCCAACAGCTGCGAGGTGAAATTGACGTTTGTGTATCAGGATGCAGCAGGACAGGAAGTCTTTATACGCGGCCTGGAGGGGGACTGGACAAGCGAAAAATACCGCATGACCGAAGTCTCATCGGGTCGTTTTGAAGCTTCAGTCATGCTCTCGAATGGGTCGCAGCATGAATATAAGTTCTGGGTCAAAGCCTGGGAAGATGGCGGCTATTTCAATGATCCCAGTGCGCCGACGGCGCCTGGCGAATACGGGAATTCTCTGCTCAATGTCAACTGCGGATCGACACCTGGCGAATGCATCACGACCTTTACTTTTGTCAACAGGCATACGGGGGCCGATTCTGGCGGCGATCGGAATTTTTCCGTCTATCTGGTGGGAGATTTCACCAACTGGATGGACGACACCACCTATACTTCGTACAGGATGACCTACCAGGGGGCGGGCATACACCGTCTGGAGGTCAACCTGCCCAGGTCGAATTACCAGTACAAATACTATATCGAAGGCTGGGAAGACGATGCCTGGAGGCCTTCGGGCGATAATCTTGTGGCAAATATCTCGACATGCGGATTGAGCTTTATGCGCAACGAAGATGGCGGATATGTACCTCCCGATCCCGAAGTGGGTCCTTTGATTTATTTGGCTGCGCCCCCTGAGGTTGTTGGCGGCAATGTCACGTTTTCGGTCGTTTATACCCCCGGCCCCGATGAATCTGCGCTGCGTCAAATCACTGTCACGGGCGGCAATTCTCCCCGGGTTTCGGGGACCGCCGTCACAGATACGGGCCTGACCACCGGCAAATATGCGTATCGTCTGACGGCAACGACCGAATCCGGCCTTGCCATTCCAGAACTCTTTGTGCCCGTTTGGGTAGAGGAGACGCCTTTTAACTGGCAGGATGCCATTCTCTACTTTGCCTTTACGGATCGTTTTCTCAACGGCGATCCAGGCAACGATAACCCCAGGACCGATGCCAATGTCGAAACCCGATGGTTTGGCGGAGACTTCAAGGGTTTGCAGCAAAAGGTCGAGGAGGGATATTTTACAAAATTGGGTGTCAATACGCTCTGGATTTCCTCCGTCAGCATGAATACCCAGGGCATTAGCTGGGGAACCGGGGGCGATGCAGGTCATTCCTATTCGGGTTACCACTCTTATTGGCCTGTATCGACTTTCATGACGGCCGATAATCAGAACCTGTTTGCATCTTACACGAGCCAGGGTGTTCAGATTCGTGCCATAGAGCCACACTTCGGCACCATGGCAGAGCTAAAATCCCTGGTCGAGGCCTGTCACAGGCGAGGCATTCGCGTCCTCGTAGACTTCGCAGCCAACCATGTTCATCTCGACAGTCCAATTTATATCACCAAACAGCACGAAGGCTGGTTCAATAATTCTCCCGTGCGTCTGTGCGATGATAATGGGAACTGGGATAACGAGCATACCACTACCTGCTGGTTCTCTCAGGATCTGCCCGATATCAACTTCGAGCACCCGGAAGCCAGAAAACTCATGGTGGATCATGCCATCTGGCTCATCAAGGAAACCAATATTGATGGTTTCCGCGTCGATGCGGTCAAGCACATGGCCATGTCATTTTCCATCGATCTGCGCCGTGCTGTCGATAAGCTCACGCGCAATTCCGGCACCATGTTTTTTCTCATCGGAGAGACCTTCACCTACAGCGAAGACCTCCTGAACCAGTACATCGGCGACGATCTGTTGCACTCACAGTTCGATTTTCCGTTCTACAAACACATCGTCGACAGCATTCTTCGCGATGGGGACTGGAGCAATCTCAGGAACTTTACGTATGGCGAGAAAACGCGTTACAAATCCAATCTGATGGGGACATTTATGGGGAACCACGATGTGGCGCGTGCGATTTCGGTGGCCGCAGGCCACAATGAGCAAAAGTGGGGGAACAATCCCGAGATCACGGATTGGCAGCCCTATCTTCGGCTCAAGTTTGCCTGGACGGTGTTGATGACGAGCCCGGGTTTGCCCCTGATTTATTATGGTGACGAGTTTGGTCTGGAGGGGAGCAATGACCCCGACAATCGCCGCATGATGAAGTTTGGGGATACGCTCAACTCAGAGCAGCAAATGACCCTTGGTTTCGTTCAATTGCTCGGGCAGATCCGCACTCGCCATTCCGCCCTTCGGCGCGGCAGCCGGGAGTCACTTGGATGCAGCGGAAGCAAGCTGTGGGTTTACAAAATGTCGGATGCGGCTGAGACCATCCTCGTGGGGCTGAGCGGCGGGGGGAATGCCACATGTCAGATAGGGGATCTCGGCCGAAACGGCCTCATCGATCTTCTCAATGACAATGCCGACATTCCCGGTACGGATTCGCTGACTTTCGATGATCTCAGGCGCATCCAGATCTATAAGGTCAAATAATACAACTTCTTTTTTACGTGGGGGAACTTGTTCCCCCACACCCCCTGCAATGCTGCGCATTGCTTGTGGAGAGTGGCAAAAAGTATCGTTTGAGGCCACATACATTGCATCGCGAGCAGAAGAAACGCTGTTTGTTTGCGTAGTCACTTGAGCTGAAAACGCTATAAAACCACCTCGGCGCTTTGCGTTACTTTAATTCAGACAGGGACGTAGCGTGCTATGCTCGTACAGAGTAATATAGTCTTTCACAGGCGATACGAAGTATCGCAGGGGGTTCGGGGGAGCAATGCTCCCCCGAAGCGGGGCGTTGCGGGGCCGGCGACTGAGGCCCCGCACAGGGGGTAGCCGCGTATCGCACTCGCCTCGCAGTCGGCCAAATGGGCATCTTCGTCGTCAGCGGCGTCGTTGTGGTCGGTCACGTACGAGAGTACGCTCCCTTCCACGCCTCCTTGCTTCCT
>WQTY01000406.1 GCA_009786045.1 Pseudomonadota bacterium
CCAGCCCCGCCGCATCGTCGATCGCCTTGAGTGCCAAAACCATCTCAATGGTGGAGCAATTCGGATTGGCGATAATACCCGGCCGCAGCCTTATCTCCTGTGGGTTGACTTCGGGTACAACCAGTGGAATGCCGTCATCCATGCGAAATGCAGAAGTATTGTCTATCACAAGCGCCCCCTGCTTCACCGCACGCGGCGCATGCGCCAGAGAAACGTCTTTTCCAGCGCTGAACAGCGCGATATCGACATCTTCAAAGGCATAGTGCTCAATATCCTGGACAGTGATATCCCCCACTGGCGTAGAAACAAGCTTGCCGGCCGAGCGTGCAGAGGCGACGAGATCCAGCCGGCGTACGGGAAGACCCAATGCGTCGATGCAGTGCAGTATCGCCTGGCCAACAACCCCGGTTGCCCCAACAACAGCCACATGTGCCCCGCCTTGTTCAGACCCTTTCTCTGTCCTTTGTGTCATATATTTTTCGTCCTTGATTAAATCGCGAAGCACCTGCGCACAACGCCCCTCGATCCAAACAAGAAAACTCCAACGTGGTCAACAAAAAAAAGCCATCTCCTGCGAGATGGCCCTGTCACACCACAATCTGGTCCGAAACCTAATTCAACGCATAGGAAGCCACCATGTCCGTATCCACGGGCCAGTCCCCATCAAGTTTCTGATTCAGAACGATCACCACGCGCCTGCTGTCAGGTGTCCAAAATGCATTCTTGATGCTTATCTGAGCAAACTTGTCCTTCCTCGGCGTTCCGAAAATAGTCGCGTATCCCAGCGTCATCGACTGGTCTCCTGCGCTCAATGTGAGCTGGAGGTTCTCACCGATAATCATGCCGCCCAGCTGAAAACCGGCTGGCGCTGTCATCCCGGCCACATGGTTGGCCTGAATGCCATAGGGTGCCACTTCTCGCGAGGTCAGGGCCTTTTGGAGCGACGTTCCCGCAAGCGGGTAGACAAGTGTTGGTCCCTGCCCGCCGATCTTGTAGATCACCAGCGATTGTCCGGCAAGCCTGCTGCTCTGAACCACGGCGTAAAAATCAGGATTAAAGCCAAACCCAACAAAATCCATTGTAATGCGATCTGTATCCTGAGCCATGGCTGCTGTGGGTTCGACCGTCGAAGCCACAACACCCGCTGCCACAAGACAAACCGCCAGCAAAAAAGCCGGAACACCACGCAAAAAAACATTTTTTAGAGATTTCATCACCTGCATTTTGGCCTCCTGACATGTGAGAAACGCTAGAATCGAAACCAGCACAGAATCATTATGCAACAAACATGCCTGGAAAACTACGTCAGAATGAATCCCTGCCGCATCTTCACAGGTGCACCTTCAAAGGGCGCAAAAATCCAGCGATCCTTCTTGCCCTCAAGACACTTGATGAAAGTCGCGGGAACATCCTTCTGCTCAACCTCAAACTGTTCCACCACGCCATTGGGTTTGACCGTAAGCTGAATATAGACTTTAGGGAACTGTGACATGCTGCCGGTCTTCGATTCACGGCGATGACACTCCTGAACCGTCTGTGAGACAATCCTCAGTCCGAGGTTAAACATCTCGCGCGAAGAAGCCGAATTAGAATTCATCTGGGCATACCTCGACCCCTGGGCACCATCAAGACTGCCAAACGATTCTGTACGCTGCAGAACAACATTCGCTCGCCCATCGGCACGACGGCCGTCTGCCGGCAGCGCTACAGGCGCTTCGCTGCCGGTACCATAGATAGCAGCAATTGCCGAATCCGTCGCGCTGGGCCCCTTGTGCGCATCGCCAGAAACTGACCCATCAGCTGCCCCCACAGAGGGCTCAGAATCCCTGCGCCTGACTGCCCCCTGAGACGAGGGCGAACGCTGGACAACGGGTTCGGCCATCACCAAGGCAAAGTCATCCACCGGCGCAACAATATCCAGGTCGTCGGCCGTGATGGCCGTGCCGCGCACAGCGGCAAACTCAGGCCCATGAATCACAGGAGACGAACCCGAATCATAGACGCGCTTTATCACAACACCAAGCCCGAACAACACAAGTGCGGCAAGAACAATCACCGCCACACCCATCGTGCGGCGCTTTTCCTTGCGCTGTACATTCTGCAAATGGCTAAGCTGAATGAGCATCGAATTCTCACTCAGGCCAGAATCCGAGTCCGACGCCACAGATTGAGCAGCATCAACTTCGGCAAACAAATCCGCGTGGCGCTGCCGTATGTCGTCAAGACGCGGCACCGAAATGCGCACCCGGGCCACACCCGAATCGTGCACATCAGAAGCAAACAGGTCATCCTGATCGCTCGCAATCCCAAAGGCGGACAACGATTCCACATGGTCATCGGCCACTGACACAGGCTCAGCCGCGTCAAGATCAATCTCGGATAAGTCTTCTTGTCCCTTCTCAGAAGCCTGAACGCCAGAACGAATGGCACTGCGTCCATCTGCCAATTCTGAAGGCGCCCCCGGCGCATCATCATCCTCGTCAAAGACAAGCGCTTCCAGACTCACACCGGAAGAAAGCCCTGCCACCGCACTATCACTTTTGACCTCGTCCAGATCGATACTGTCCAGTTCAATGCTGGGCAATGATGACTCGGCCGTCGACACGTTGAAAATACTGCCATCAAGCTGGAAACCGTCCAGCGAAAGCGCATCATTTCTGGACTCGGTAACCAGTGTCGGCTGCGAAGGAAGCCAATCACTGATGCTGTCGTCACGGAGATCGCGAACTTGCTGCTGAGCAGACCCACCCGTCAGATTGCCGATATCCTCCTTGTGATCGGGCAAATTATCGATCGCTTCATCCTCAGCGACCGGAGACACCGTTGACACGGACGAAGGCGGTGACGCAACATGCGGAAGCGCCGAAGACGAACCACTTGCCCCAAGCTTAAGACTGGGAAAACGCGGCAGCGATGGCCTGCC
>WQTY01000407.1 GCA_009786045.1 Pseudomonadota bacterium
ATGCNACACCGATAACTACATTCATTTCTCTCTCTTCTTCGGTTTTCATCTTTGCCGTTCAGAGCATGCCCCGCCGGCGAGGGCGGCTTATAGGCAAGTTCGACAAAGAGGTCAAGATGTTTTTTTTCTTTGGCTCGAATCCGTCATCACACACCCCTTTTTTCAAAAGATGTCTCCTCTTTCCTCTGCTTTTTTCCTCTGCTTTTCCAGCCACAGTTCCCATTTCCTCACCGTATCTTCATCAAAATCATGTTGTGAGGCATCTTTGGCTGCAATAAGTTTCACCTGATAACGCATAGCGTCAAGCAGGAAATGGTCAGAGAAATCGGACAACAACTGGATTGCGCGCTCAGCACGCTGAGAAGCCTCATCAAATTTGCCCATGCGCCGGGAAAGTTCGACAGGAAGATAAAGTGCCACGATATAGCGCCAAACGTCTTCCTCAGACATCTTATCGCCTTGGGATTGTTTCACTGCGGCAAGTTCTGTGGCAACAACATCATAAAAAGTCATGGCGCGTCTGGCTGCTTCCCTGTAGTCTCTCCTGAAAGTATTTGGGTATAGTTGCGTCATGTACTCGGGATCCCTTCCCGAGTATTGCCAGGAAGCTTTCAGGTACACCCCCGCAATGTTTTCGGCTGATTCTCCCTGAAGCTCCATCAAAACGCCAAGGGCAAAATAAGATGACTTTCCCCTGGCTTCCTTCTGAAAGCGCTCAGAAGCAAGATAAACCTTGAGCTGCTCAATTTCCTCCGGGGTAAATGGTTCATCGGGCTGATACATTGGGAAGGAACATACTTCGCACTGCCCCACATACCTCCATGGCATGGCATGGCTTAATCCCATATCAAGCTCCGTCTCACAGACAAGCCGAGAGCGTATTTCATAGCTAACGATTTCGGTTCCATCGAATGGACATGTATAGATAACTCTATCAATTATCAGCCCCATATGCAGGAAGGCAATCAATACAGTCGTAAAAAAAACCAGAAGTTTTGATTTCATGGCAAGTATCCTCGTTGTATTCGGTACATGCTGGCCCGAAGGATGAAGGATGGTGGTACGTTTAGTGGCCTTCTTCGAACATAAAATTTCGAACTTCATCGCAGTCCTCCTCCTGCTCCTGGCATGGGAATACAGTTCGACACCACGGGTTACGAGCAGCAATAACCCGCCTGTCGATTTTTACATTGGAACAGCAAAAAACCCTTGCGCCTTCACCAAACACCAAAGTGCTTCAAGCTCAGCTGCGTATGATATTGGACGTCACAGAGGCCCTTGTCACCTCAGTGAGATCAGCTTGAAGCTGATCTCGGCTGCTCTCCCATCCTGAACAAACGAAACGTTGCTCAAGATCTGAAAGCCAGCCACAGAACCTGCAACCAACATTTTTTCTTCCCTGCTTCCCACCCAAGTCCCAGCTACTTGCAGTGTGCCACACTTCACAGGGGTGAGCAAATATTTTCAGCCCGATACGTCACCCTCTACCCCTCTGTGCTATCAGTTTTTGCATCAGCATCGAGAAGGGAAGAGAAGCCGTCTCCAGGTTTTCGACCGCCTCAAAAGCATCGTAAGTCTCGGATGGAGGTATTGACGGGAATGCGCCACGCCAGTGTGCCAGGTCTATGGTCACGCGCATGTCGATATGCGTAAAAATATGCCTCACCCAGCCCTGTGTCGTCTGGTAAGCATCGATCGACGGTTCAACGCCAAGGTGGACGAAAAAATCGCGCCAGGCACCAGGTCTCGGCATTCTTGCCTCCACAAGCGCCGCTCGCAGGGCATCGCCATCGCTGACCTTTGCCAAAGGTATCATGGGAAAAGTCCAAAGCCCGCCAAGAAGTGCCCCCCGCGGCCTTCGCGCCAGGAGGATTCTGCCGCGGCAATCCTTTATGGCAAGCGCGGCACAGAGCATGAAACATTTCTCTGGGCGCTGCTTTTTTTGAGGAATGCAAGATGTCAGCCCAAGGCGCCTGGCAGCGCAATGACCATGAAGCGGGCATGCCTCACACTCAGCATTGCGCCCGCACATTGACGCGCCCAAGTCCATGATGGCCTGATTGGTGCGCCCCGCCTGCCCCTTCTCTGCAATGGCATTTGCCCACGACATCAGCATGTGCCTCGGTTCACCGCGCGACAGATCGCCACGAATGCCAAAGAAACGGCTCAGCACGCGCTCTGCATTGCCATCGACAGCCGGCACCTGCGCGCCCCATGCCATGGAGGCTATCGCTCCCGCCGTGTATTCACCCACACCGGGTATTTTGCGAAGCTCGGCTACTGCCGATGGAAAGATTCCGCCAAGCTGGTTCACGACATAGCGCGCGCCTTCGAGCAAATACCTGGCGCGGCGGTAATATCCCAGCCCTGCCCAAAGGGCCATCACCGCTTCGTCGTCCGCATTTGCCAGCGCAGCCACATCCCCGAATCGCAACATCCAGCGCTCGAAATACGGAATGACCGTCACCACCTGCGTCTGCTGAAGCATCACTTCCGAAACCCACACGCGATAAGGCGAGGGGTTGTGACGCCACGGCAAATCTCGCCCCTCAGCCTCAAACCAGCGCCCAAGCGCGTCTGCAAACCAACTCGCTATTTCCATTTTCTTTTTTCTTTTTTGTGGGGAAACTGCTCCCCCGCTACGCATTGCTTTGGGTGAGTGGCAACATGCATCGTTTTTGGCCAAAATTATCGCACCTTGTAACGGCCTTCTGTCTGCGAAGGCGGAAGAATCTTATTGTTCAATGCCCATCCCAGGCCCAGAGCTTCTGCAAAATCAAAGTGCTTTGAGCTTTTCAGCACAATAACCGTTCGCTGGAGCACCGGAGGTGCTCAATGTGAATAACCGCCGGTGGAGCGAAGCGCAACCGGCGGATAGCGTCCCCCCCCCCTCCATCAGCCCCGGCGGGGCTGAACTAT
>WQTY01000408.1 GCA_009786045.1 Pseudomonadota bacterium
CCGCTTCTCAAGCTGATCCACCCGAGACAGAATCTGCTCAATCCGCCCAATCAGCTGACGATACTCGTCCGTTCCGCTGCCGCCGGAAAGCGCACCACGCCAATGCGACGAAAGTACCTCACGCAAATCATTGAGATTCCTCTGAGCAGCACTTCGTTCCTGCACACTCTCAGGCCCCATGCTGCGTATGATCGACAACTGAGTCTCAATGCCCGACTGCTGCCTGCCGAGATTCGCCAGGCGCGCCTCAAGCACATCAAGCTGAGAAAAAAGCTGCGCACGTTCGTCCGGCCCAAAAGCTGCCCCCTGCGACCCATCAAGCCAGGAACGGATGATCCGAATACGATGTCGCATGCCTTCCGCTTCAAGCCTCAGCCGATGCAAACGCGCCTCTCGCTCCTCACGTGCCGCAATCTGCTGAGTCTGCATCACATCGCGCTCATGCTGCGTACGTGGCAGCTGTGACACTTCATCGACCAGCGCCAGCGTCGAAGCATCCATACTCTCAAAACGACGCGTCACCCCTGCACCCAAGACCAATGCGCCTATCCGAATGTCACGAAGACTATCGGTGAAACGCCTGAACTCCGGCAAAGTATAAACGCCAATGGGGGAGTCCAGAATAGCCTGAATCTCGGCAATAATGGCAGACGATTCTGTCGTGTTGAGCTCCGTCTGCCCAAGTCCCGTCAGCATCGTCTCCACTTTTAAAACGTCGCCGGAAACCGAAACCATCCCGCGAACACTATCCGGGATGATCTCAACAGCATTCAATGATCCCGATGCCACCTTAGACACAATGTGCGCCTTGCGATCGGCCATAGACTCAGCATCAGACTCCATTCTGAGCATGATTGGCTCAAACTCACCCACAATCTGCTGGTACGAAGTCAGAGCATCCTCATATCGACCAAGCTCCCGCTGCAAATCCGCCAATAACCGGCGCGTATCCATCGCACGGCGATGCTTTGGATAAGTCAACAGCAACAGCTCAAAATACTGCTTCGCAATTTCGTACTCCTCAGCGCGAATGCTCGTCCACGCCAGCTCATACAGCACATCCCCAAAATACGGGCTCAAATCGGGTATAAGCTGATACACATCCATCGCCTCGCTCCAGCGGCCCTGCTCGTAAAAAATGCGAGCCTTCGCCAGCAAAGCCAGCGACCTGACATCTTCGCTTCGCCGATAAGACAGCGTTTCCCTCAACACAGCTTCGAAATAACCCAGTGCCTCCTCCAATGCCCCTTCTTCCACAGCCAGCACACCAAGCAAATAGGCAGATTTCGCACCCCACTCATCGCCCACAGGGATACCCCTGAGGTATGATCTGGCCCCCATTTTGTCGCCCTGCAACAGCAATGCCCGGCCAAGAATATAACGGTGTGCTGGATTTGTCTGGGCATCCCCCATGGCCTCAATGGCCGCATTGACCGCCTCCCAGTCGCCCGTGCGCTGCGCTACCTGCAGCAACAGCGAAACCCCCTCCATGCGCTCAGAGCCACTCCCATGCTTTATCAAATCCAGAAGATGGCCCTGGCTGAGGCGATAATACCCACACTCATACAGAGAACGCGCCAGCAAAAGCTGAGCTGTCTGAAATCCGGGCAGCCCCCGCCACTGCTCCCTCGACACGATATCCATCAGGATGTAGCTCGCACGCTCATGATCCCCCGTCGCCTGCATCACAATGCCATCTGCAAGGCGATCTTCCAGCGAATGCGAATGCACATTGCCAAGCTGCTCAGACATCCATTGCGAGACCCGATCGATCTCGCCCTCCAGCCTCTCAACCTGCTTCGCATGCCCATCCGCCGGTGCACCAAAGCCCACAGACGGCACAAAACCAAATAAAAATATCAGACAAATCAATCGATTGCGCATATCAAGACACTAAGATTGGCCATCTGAGGCCGTCGCCGAATTGGATACTTCCAAACCACTCTCTGTCGAAGACCTCTGCGGAACAAGATCAAACTGCCGCAGCGAATAGGACACGCTGGGACGATCCTCGTAGGCCGTAAAAAAATTGCCCTGCTCCACCGCAGTCACCACCAACTCCGCAGCCTTTCCCTCCCCCACCACAAACGAATAGCCAGACTCAACCACAAATGTGTAGTCAGTCATGTAACGGAAAACGCCCCAGGTCCGTCCCTTGAAAACAAACTGAACGGTCAATTCGTGCGTCCCGGGCGACAACATCCCATCGAAAACAACCTCGTCGTTTAATTGGTTCAGCCTGCCGCCGCCATCGCCCTCAAAACGCGAAAATTTCGGCTGCCTGTCTAAAGAATACGTCACGCTCACAAGCTCATACTGCCCCCCCATCTCATTGCGATGCAGGATCAGCAGCCGGGCACCGTTCACCGAACGCTGCAGCACCTCTTCACGAAGCAACAGCAAACGGCTCTTCGTCGTAAACGTATCCTCTTTGAGCAAGTCAACCCGCGTCCCAACTTCGCGCAACTGTGTATTCAGCAGCGACTCTGCCAAAGCCGTACCCAAACTGGCTCCCGCCTCCTCTGCCGCCGAACCGTCCTCGCCATCGTCAGCTGCCGCCCCTTCAGCCACCACCATTGCCTCATCGTCCGTTGTTCCATCGTCCAACGACTGCGCAAAAAGTTCGCATGGCAGGAGCACCAAAACAAACATCACAAGCATTATCTTTAAGAGCCTGATCATAACGAACTCCAATCAAACAATACGGCTTGTCGCTTTCATGTCACTTCTCAGGAGGCTTGCCATTCCCCCACAGCATGACCCATTTCCGAGTCAAGTGCCACCATAAGTTTCGCGAACACAAAACGAGAATGCAATACCCCATTGTCACACATCCGAATGGGGAGGGCAAGCCCCCCTGCGTCGCTATGGGGGCGGACACGCCGCCCCCATACGCGCCTACCCCCCATGC
>WQTY01000409.1 GCA_009786045.1 Pseudomonadota bacterium
TGGTTNGTGGCAGGGGGTCAGGGGCTGCTGATGACGCAGACGACGGATGGGCTTGCCAACGGCGGCACCTGGGTGCGTGGCGTAGCCCCCCTTGATGGCGACTGGTTCAGCCTCCTGGCCATTCCGGGGGCGATTCTGGCCACGGGTCAAAAAGGACAGGTCGTGCGCTATCGACTTGATGGCAATCTCCAGGGCAGTTGGGAAATCTGGGAGACCGATGATGTACCGGGCATCGAATTTAATGAATCCATCCGGGCATCGGCGATCTCAGATAACCACAAAACCTGGGTGGCCGTTGGCGACAATGGCGCCCTGATGATTGCTCGCGCCCAAGACGATGGTCAGTTTGGCCGAATCGAACGGATTTCGGCATCATACATTGCTTACGGCTGGATCAATGATGTCCTGGCAGGAGAAGGGGTTCACTCTGCATTGTCGCTGGCGCTGGCACGGCGAACCACAGACGACATCTACGATGTGATCTACCATGACGGACAATTTTTGGCCGTTGGCGACAATGGGCTCTTCATGACGAGCCAGGATGGGCATGGCTGGACTAAACAGCGGCTTCACATCAAAGACAGAGCGTTTCGCAGTATTCTCTTCGTCGATGACAAAACGGGCTTTATCGGCGGCGAGCGCGGAACGCTGCTGGCAACGCGCGATGGGGGAGAAACCTGGCGCACGATGAAAGCGCCCACCGAGCGCACGATTTACCACCTGGCGCCGCTTCCGGATCGCACAGACGCTTTTGTATTCACCGGTGCCTATGGACTCTGGGGGTACTGCTACACCAGCGACGAACGCTGCTACCTGCGTTCCCGAACGGAAAGTTTCCACTATCATGCAGCGGCCATGGTGCTGCCTTCTGCCCCCATGAACAAGCTCCAGCTCGTGGCGGTCGGAACAGACGCAAGAATCGACTTCATCGACGATGCCAAAGGAAGCGATGCCAGGCAATCCCTTTGGGATGCGGGCGACGCAGCACCCCGCGCACTGATCGTTGCAAGCGCCCCCCTGCCCCTTAAGCCCGGCTATGCGCAGGGACATCTGGCTTTTGTCGGCATTGGGCAGGGTGGCGTTTACCGTTCACAGGACGGAGGCTACACTTTTCGCCGTGAAGCGACCGGTCTGACCTCCGATGTGCATAAAATCTTCCTCAGCCCTGACGGAGAGGCTGTTTTTGCACTTGGCCAGGATGGAACGGTGGCCGAGACCTATCGGGGATATGCACAGTGGCAGAGGGTTCCCGGTCACGTGCGGGTTATCGATGGTCTGGTGCTGGATAAGCGCGCTTTTGTCATGGATGACAGATGCCTTTACCAGAAGGCGCTGGTTCAGAGAGAAGGCTTCGAAACCGTGGCATGCCTTCCGTCAAAGGACATGCACCTGCAGTCGATGGCATATTCGCCGCAGCATGGAATCCTGATGACGGCAGTCCGGGGAACAGGTGAGGCGCGTTTGGGCCTATATGCGCTCAATCCGGGTGCAGGTCAGACTGAGTTTACTGAGGTGCTATTCGAAACCGAACGGTCAGATCTGCCGGCGACGGCCAGATTGCTTGCCTGCGGTCAAAATCTCTGGCTGTTCAACCAAAAATCAAGTGCGCTCTGGAACCTCGACAATGGCAGAAAACCAAGCGACAAAGCTCCCGACACCATCGAATGGCAAAGTACAACACCAGCGCTTGACACATTGGCAGACCCCAACCCGGGCGACAAAGCTCCCGACACCATCGAATGGCAAAGTNCAACANCAGCGCTTGACACATTGGCAGACCCCAACCCGGGCGACAAAGCCCCCAACACTATTAAATGGCAAAGCCAAAAAACCTCACATGGCACACTGGCCGATGCCTGGTGCGATGGCCAGAACCTGATGCTGCTGGCCGTCAAAGCCGTTGCCGATCATCAGGCCCTTTGGGAGGCCTCTGTCATTCAGGCCTCCACCGAAGCCATTCAATGGACTGCCCGCGTTGGCTTCGATCCCTCAAACTCGAAGATGAAACGCAGCGCAGACGGACGCTGGTGGTGGACGGCCCCCTCACCCATCGCCGACAGCCCCCTCATTCTCATGAGTCACGATGGCCGGAAGTGGTCCTGGCGGCGAGATCGCATCACCGATTTTCATGCCGTTGACGTGGTATCGGGCGCAGCCGCCGCCACGGGCGACGATGGCAGCATCCTCATTTCCTACGATCGGGGCATATCCTGGAAACCCATTCGAACGAGCGTCAGGCGTACCCTGCGGGATATTTGCCTGTCTGCCGATGGCAAGTTTGGGATTGCCGTCGGCGAGGGCGGCACCATTCTCCGAGCTCAGGGATCGCTTGAGCGCTGGACGCGCCTTGGCTACAAGCTGGAGGCCGATTTGACGAGCTGTGCCATCATCGAGCAGCCTGATCGCTTTGCGGTATATATCGCCGGCAAGGGCGGCGTTATCTATGTTTCCACGGAAAGGGAGCTCGGACGCTTCGATCTCGTCAGCAGCCCATCCTTTGAAGACCTTTACGCGCTGGCAGCGCTTGAGACAGGGGAGGTTATCGCAGTGGGCGGCAGCTATCAGGATCCGGACAGGATTTGCGAAGAGGGCTTTATCGTCATTGATGGTGAGCACCCCAAAGACATGATCTGGACCTTCCTGGTGTGCCTTGGCCTTGCCGCTTTTTGGGGCTATACCCTGCGAAATCTCATCGTAGGCATTGCCCGGCGCCGTGAGGATGAGGACGAGGATGAAGAGTTCAGGTAGGGGGCCGCGCCCCCTGCGCCGCTATCGCACTTGCCTTACACTGACGACCTGTCGCGGCGTCGATTCCAGGAAGCAAGGAGGCGTGGAAGGGAGCGTACTTCGTACGTGACCGACCACAACGACGCCGCTGACGACGACAATGCACCGCCTCGGCGAGC
>WQTY01000410.1 GCA_009786045.1 Pseudomonadota bacterium
GACACACTGGACGAATCCTTTGGAGCCCTGGACGAGGCCTTTGATGCCAATGTCGAGGCGAGTTTTGAGGGCGTGGAGGGAAGCTTTGAGGGGGAACTTGACCCCATTGGCGATGGTTTGGAACCGCTGGATGGCGTGGATCCAGAGCGCGATGAGGATGAGGAGTCTGACGAGAGTGAGTCGGTGAGTGCGGCTGCGTCGGACGAAGACAATGATGCGTCGAAGGATAAGGACAAGAATACGGATCCGGTGCGGATGTACTTGCGCCGCATGGGGAGTGTGAGTCTTTTGTCGCGTGATGGCGAAGTTGAAATCGCCATGCACATTGAAGAAGGCGAACAGAATGTGCTCAACGTTCTGCTGCAGAGTCCCTTTGGCGTGCGCGAAGTGATTGCCATTGCCGAGCGCGTGCGGCGCGGCAAGCTCAAGATGCGGGATGTTCTCCGTGACTTTGAGACGGACTACAGCAACCGGACGGATGAAGAGATTGTGCGGGAATTCCTTGAGCATGTCGACGAAATCCGCGAGCTCAACCGTACATTGCGCCGTCTCGCCGAGCACCTGAAGTTTGCCCGCGGTCTTTCCGAGCTCTACCTGGAACGCATCCGTGCTGCGATAGAGCGCAACCGCAGGGCCATGTATGCCATGATGCTGCAGATTCGCCTTTCGAAGAAATTGAGCGAGCGCCTGGTGTTTAAACTCAAAACAATGATCGAGCGTCTGGATACGGCTTCGCGTGAAATTCGACGTTGTGAGCGTGAGGCGGGCGTGGATTTTAAAGAGATTTCACGCATCTGCAAAACCATCGCGCAGCAGCCCAGGATGGCGGAAGAAATCCTCTCAGGAAAGCGCTTTTCTGAGACCAAGGCATTTTCACTCTATGAATCCATCCTGAAGTATCGCCGCGATGTGGAGGGGGTAGAAGAGGAGACGCGCATCTGTGCCGATGCGCTCAGACTGACCTACCAGCGCGTGCAGCTTGGCCAGCGCGTTGCAGAGCAGGCCAAGAGCGAACTCATTGAGGCGAACCTGCGTCTCGTCGTATCGATTGCCAAGAAATACACCAATCGAGGGCTCCAGTTTCTCGATTTGATTCAGGAAGGCAACATCGGCCTCATGAAAGCCGTCGACAAGTTTGAGTACAAGCGCGGCTACAAGTTCTCGACCTATGCGACGTGGTGGATCCGTCAGGCCATCACGCGTGCGATAGCCGATCAGGCTCGCACGATACGTATCCCCGTACACATGATAGAGACGATCAACAAGCTCATTCGCACGAGCCGCTATCTCGTCCAGGAGTTTGGCCGCGAACCGACACCCGAAGAAATTGCAATCAAGATGGAACTTCCCGTCGATAAGGTTCGCAAGGTTCTCAAGATTGGCAAGGAACCCATCAGCCTTGAAACCCCCATTGGCGAGGAGGAAGACAGCCACCTCGGTGACTTCATTGAGGACAAGTCCGTCATCTCCCCTTCCGATGCGGTCATCTCGATTAACCTCGCCGAACAGACGCGCAAGGTTCTGGAAACGCTTACGCCTCGCGAGGAGAAGGTTCTCCGCATGCGGTTTGGCATCGGTGAAAAGAGCGATCACACACTGGAGGAGGTGGGTCAGGATTTCGATGTCACGCGAGAGCGCATCCGCCAAATTGAGGCCAAGGCACTTCGAAAGCTGCGCCATCCAACGCGTGCGAAATTGCTAAAGCCCTTCGTCGAAAATTGAGTAAAGGATGGGCGGCAATTTGCCGCCCATCCTGTTTGCCATGACAGGCTGGCGGTTGGCAATTTTCGTGCTTTTGGGATGCAATCTCCCTTCGACGTATGCTAATTGAAAAGGAACGGGCCCGTGATAAGCACGTTTTTTTTTTCACCTGGTGGAGACAAAATGATGCGCGGAACGGATTTTTGGTCAGATTTCATCGTTCACATTCCCCTGCCGACGGCTTTTGAGGATCCCCAGGAGAAAGCCGCCATGCTGGCGGACGTCCGTTACCTGTTGCTGGTGGGCAGTCTGATGCGTCCGCGTCGTCTGGCCAAATTGGCAAGTGAGGCATTTGGTCTGAAAGCCGTCGGAACCTACTTCAATATCGTCGATCATTTCGAGCTGTGCGATCGCGAGTATTGTGTCGAAGTGGTGGATTTGGGGCTTCCCGGCGGCGAAACAATGGCCATTGTGAGCCACGGCATTGGGAGTTCCGGTGCAGAGATTGTCATCAAGGAGATGCGCGCCCTGATCCACTGGTCAAATGCGTTTTTGGGCCGCGACGAAGCATCGGTTCGTGTGCGCTGCGTTGGCCGCAGCGGCACGCGAGGGACACTTGGGGATGTTGCCTATGGCAGCGTTGGCATTTCAACGGCATCGTACAATGATAACTTAGAGATTGCCCTCCCGGATGCTGAACTCAATCAACAAGTTCTGGCCTGTGCCAAAGCCCTTGGGGTTCCCTATGCGCTGGGTTCCGGCGTTTCGACAGAGTTTTTCTGGCTCGGTCAGGGTCGCCACACCCCGCCGGAGGGCCGTATCCCCGCCCATATTGATGCCGAGCGAACACGCCGTGCCCAGGACAAGCTCTGGCGCTTCGTCGAGCATGGCATCCTGTTCGCCGAAATGGAGGATTATACGGTGCACAGCGTCTGTGCAGAGCTTGGCATTGCCTCGGCCTCGGTGGGCGCCGTCATTGCACGCCGATTCGATGTTGAACGCGGCGAATTTATTATCGACTATGATCGCTCGGCAAAAACGCGGTCTGAGCTTCTCCCGGCACAGCTGATCATTGCTGCCTTCATTGAGCATGCCAAGGCGTTTTCTCGCTAGGTGAGGGGGCAGCGCCCCCTGCGCCGCTATCGGCTGTCGGGCGACCGGGACGGTCGCCCCTACAT
>WQTY01000411.1 GCA_009786045.1 Pseudomonadota bacterium
CATCGTTGAAGCGCTTGCCGCCACACGACTCGCACTCGACGAATGTATCGGCAAGAAATTTCATCTCGATGGTTCGCACGCCTGCGCCACAGCATGTTTCGCATCGTCCCGCGTTTTTGCCGCTGACGTTAAAGCTGAACCGCCCGGGCCCATAGCCAAACATCTTGGCTTCCGGCTGTACCGCAAAAAGCTGACGAATGTGATCAAAGACTTTTGTATAGGTGGCGGGATTCGAGCGAGGCGTTCGCCCAATGGGTTTTTGATCGACTTCGAGAAGCCGTTCGATGGCCTCAAGACCTTCGATGCTGTCGACCAAGCGCCGGGGCAGCGGTGTCTTTAAGAGAAACGCCCTGAGCTGAGGCCGCAATACCTCGTTGATGAGCGTCGACTTTCCGGATCCGCTCACACCCGTGACGCAGACAATGCCACCCAAGGGGATATCGACATCCATACCCTCAAGGTTGTTCTTTCGCGCCCCCCGAATTCGAATCCACCCCTTATCGGCAGTCCGCCTGACTTCAGGCACCACTATTCGACGGCGCCCCAGGAGATAATCGATTGTAGATGAAGTATGGCATGCACCGATGTCGGCCGTCGGTCCCGCATAAACAAGATGCCCTCCAAGGTTTCCTGCCTTGGGCCCGATGTCGACGAGATAATCACTGGCGCGCATCGTGCTTTCGTCGTGTTCGACGACAACAACGGTATTGCCGTGATCGCGCAGGCGCTTTAAAACCTCAATGAGGCGCACCTGATCCCGTGCATGAAGGCCAATAGAGGGTTCATCCAGAACATAGGTGACAGCCGTCAGGCCATTGCCCAAAAGCCCCGCCAGACGTACGCGCTGTGCCTCCCCTCCCGACAGCGTATCGCCGCCACGGCAAAGCGGCAAATAGCCGAGACCAACCTGCGCAATAAATTCCAATCGCGCCATGAGCGGCTTCATGACATCGCGCGCTACAATAGCCCCATCTCCGGCCCCTTCCTCTTCGGGTTCGGCATGGGCAAAGAAATCCATGGCTTCCGAAACCGTCATCCTGTGCAAAACGTCCAAACGAAGACCCGCAAAACAGACACTGCGCGCATCTTCATTAAGACGTGAGCCTCCGCACACCTGACACGGCACCTGCTCGACATAATTCGACAACAAATCCAAACATGGACGAGACAATCCGGTGTCAGAGCCCTCAGCGATCTTCTTCTCGATACTTGCCAGGAATTTTTTACGTTTGGCTTCATCGACGCCCGACCATGCCTTTGTCGACACAAAACCTGCTGTCTTGGCCGCCCACTTGCCCAAAACCAAAAGCTCCTCGACCAAATCCTCGTCGTCTGTCGCCATCAGGGGCGCAAAACCACAGGTGTGTCCTGCTTTATCCAGCAGCCCCAGCGAGGCATTTCCAATTAAGGCATCCTCACTGGCACGATATTGTGTCCCATAGCCATTGCATGCCTCGCAGGCGCCCTGAGACGAATTAAAGGCAAGCAGGTTCGGCGTAAGCTCAGCAAAAGCCTTCCCGCATCGTGAACATGCCGCGCGATCGCTGAGGCGAAATTCCTGCCGCTCGCCATTCTCAAAGAAACGCTCGACCAGGCACTGCCCGTTGCCATGATAAAGCGCCATCGTCAGGCTTTCTCGCAGGCGCGCTGTATTATCAGCACGGGCTTTGAGCGCATCAATACGCAAATCGATATCGTGGCGAACCGTCTTCTGAAGCGGCGGACAATCCGCAAGCTCGACCTCTTTTCCGTCAATCCTTGCCCGCGAAAAACCGCTCGCCCGAAGCCGCTTAAGCTCCTGCTCGAACGTTCCCTTGCGCTCACGGACAATGGGCGCATACAGAATCATCTTCGTGCCGGGGGGAAAGGCCGACAAACGGCGGATCATCTCGTCGATGCTCATCGCACTCACGGCGATATCGCAGTGCGGGCAAACTTGGTACCCGCCGCGGCCCCAAAGCAGGCGGATATAGTCGTAAACTTCGGTCATGGTGCCGACTGTCGAGCGCGGGTTCGTCGCAGACGTTCCCTGAACCACCGCAATCGAAGGCGTCAAACCGGTGATACGCTCTACCTTTGGTTTCTTAAGCGCCCCCACAAACTGACGCGCATACACGGAAAGTGTATCGAGATAGCGCCGGCGCGCTTCCATATAAAGCGTGTCAAACGCCAGCGTGCTCTTGCCCGAACCACTCGGACCCGTCATCACGATAAGCATCCGCTTCGGCAAGTCGATCGTCACATGATCCAGATTATTCTCATAGGCATTCTTAATACAAATCCGATCCAATCCCCTACTCCTCGCACACCGCCGGTCCCTTGCAATGACCATCAATCGCCTGACGCAGCCTCGTCTGGAAAAAACGATTTGTTTCTTCACCATAGCGACGCTTCAGAATATCTAAAGCCGCAGGTCCGGGACAACGTTTCAAACTTGCGATAGCCACCAGTCGGACCTGGTCATTCTCATGCGTAAGAAATGGCTCAATCTCTGGTGCTGCAGCCTCCCCGGCGACCTTTGCATAAGCACGGATGGCAGCGGCAAGCATCATCGGATTGCCGAGGTGCACGGAACCATGCAAAATGTCACGCAGAGAGGCTATATTCTCGGGCGTGGAAAAAAACGCCAATGCCTCAAGCGCCCGCATCCGAACGCTGTCAAGCACCGCCTCGTCATCAAGAACGCTCTTGATGTGCTGCTCAGCATCCATGCTCGTCGCAAGCAAATCCTCTTTCGTTGCCGGATCGCAGTGCGCACTCAGCAACAAAACGATCTTTTCCCGATCATCGAACTCTCGGTTCCTAATCTCTCGCGGTGCTCGCCTTGGCGGCTCCCCTGCTGGTGGCGGCGTTTCCACGCCAGAAGCTGCTGCC
>WQTY01000412.1 GCA_009786045.1 Pseudomonadota bacterium
CGGACGACCGTCCCGGTCGCCCCTACTCCCCCACACCCCTTGCGTGCCTCCCCTTTCAGGGGAGGTGTCGACGAAGTCGACGGAGGGGTGCGCGTATCGCTTGCGGGAAGGGGGCAAAGTGCATCGTTTTTTGGCAACATGCCCCGTCTTGCAAGCAGAAAAAACGCTGTCTGCTTGCATCATCACTTAGCTCTGACTCCCCCCTCCTTTGGCGAGCTGCCCGAAGGGCGAGGTGGTTTGCTCACACTCTACTGTGAAGACGCATCTCAAATTCCCCTCCTTTGGAGGGGTGCCCGAGGGGCGGGGTGGTTCATTCCGACGCGCCCGCATTCCAAATAAATATCCCACATAGCGAAAACGACTTATAACTTCTTAACGCCTATGAGGCATGCCCCCCCTGTGTCTGCCCTTTCTGTGTCTGTGTTTCGTTTTTTAATTGACTTTCTGCTCATAAAACGCGGAAAATGTTAGATGGTTGATTGTCTCCATTCTCGCAATGTGAGGGGGTTATGGGCATGAATTATTGTTGCGTTGCGTTGCGTTGCGTTGCGTTGAACGATGGCTGTTAGGTATCATTTTGACGATAGCCGTGATTTTGGGGTGTGCGAGTGAGGCGCGGGCGCAGGTTTCATTCACGCCAATTGCCTGCCCCGTATGCCCAACACTCACGAGCACAGGTTGGAAAATGCGTTACGGCCTTGATAACGCGACCGAGCTGCCGCTGCATCAGAACTGTGCAGGGACACCAACGAACCCGTGCCCAAATTACAGCAACAACCTTAAACACACTCGCTACATGAGCGGCAACAGCTATATCAAGTATGTTCAGTTCTACGCCCAAACGTTCGAGGTTGAGCCTAACTACGACAAGCTTTACTACGGGGAAAACGGCAGGCCGTTGTCGTTCTTAACGGGCTATTTGAATATGCTGGCTTTTGGGGTGACGCTTTCAAGCAGCCTTCAGAATGAACCGATTGTTTTTCGATTCGAAACCGACCACAGTGTTGCCCTTGATGGCATTGATATCATCGGCGCTGATGTATGCTGCAACGCGGTGCCCGTTGATGGTGATACGACAATGCAGCCATTCTTCAGGCACACCGGCGTCTTGCTCGGAACCAACGACGTGGTCTACTTTGAGGTGCCAGCCTCACTTTTCAAGCATGAACAGTTTGTGCTTTGGCCCCATGCAAGTGCCAGTAACAGCAACGACTTCGATATCTATATAAAATGTAATGAGAAACCTACTCCCAACCTTTATGACTATAGAGGATTTGCTGGTGGTTCTTACGAGTATGTCCATATTCCCGATCATACTTGCTGGGATCAGAGCAGAACCAAGGGCGGTATGTGGCACGTGGCTGTGCACTCATACAGGGGAGCTGGCATGTTCAACCTGGTAAAACAAGAGCATTTCGTCTGGCAGCATTTCGACATACGTGCCGGCACGAATTTCATCGCCACCCCCACCCAAATGACACAATTTGCCTCAACGCTCCGACAGGGGGTTCGCCACTTTTACGGGGCAACAGAAGGCAACATCGTCATAGAGAGTATTCACCTGTATAATAGCGGTTCATGTTCGAACTGTGGTGGCTTACCGTGCAGTGTATGCTTTATGAATACTCCTGGCGCTGCATCGTCCCCACTTTGCGGTGCAGGTACCATCGACATGAGGCAGGGCAGCTGGAACGAACCCAGGCACCTTTCGCATGAACTTGGTCACAAGTACTTTTGCGTTAGAGATGAGTATTCGTCCGCTTTTGGCCCATTATGCGGACACAGCATCATGGCGGCTCATGACAGGATAGACCAGAACAACTTTTGCTACAGCGGCAACCACAATAAGGATCCTGGTCACCTGAACCTCACGACGCTTCCTTCTGCCTGGCAGCAGGCGCGCACTGCCCCTGGCGTCATCACAGATTATCTCCCAGTAGAAACACCAGATAACTATGATTATTCGACGTTCAATTTTTCAACGGTAGGGACAGTAGGGAACGTCATCCGCTACTAAGTGCTTGCATGCATAATTTTTGCAGGAGGGTTGAGATGAGACAATGTGTGAAAAATAACATTTCAATGCTGCTCTTGGCTGCCCTTGCATCCTGGGGCTGTACAGAGAAGAGCACCTTTAAAGATGGTCAAATTGACAACAATGAAGGTGGGTGGACGGACGATGAAGCGCCTAAATATTCTACACCTCACGAACCCCCACCCCCGCAGCTTTGGTTTGCACCAGTGCATTTATCCACGAATGTCGCTGATACGGCACTGAAGATCACCGTAAGCAATGTCAGAGGACGGGTTGACGATTCGCACTTGGAAAGCATCCTAAAGGATATTCGCCTCACCGATGCACAGTCGTCAGAAATCGGTTTCCAGCCTTTGATACAGACAATCGAAGGCGCTGACGAAATGATTGCAGAAGCCGTCATTCAGATCATGCCAAATGAACCGCTCCAGGATGGCTGGCATGTGCTCAGCTTGGATCGCCTTCCAGAAGGTTTTGGCGAACCCATGTATCCTGCCCATATGCGTTCCGACGATGGCTCGCTGTTTACACAGTTTAGAGCAGATTCCTGGCCCATGCTCTGGGGAGTGCTTCTTTGCGAAGCGCATGATGGCACCAAAGTGATTCTTGAGATGTCAGAATACGTCAAAGCCAGCGATGCTTTTGATAACCTGCTCACGATGACCTCATCGGGGCGCGATTTGGGCTGCAAAAGCTATTCGCAGGAGGAGTTGGCAGGTCACGGCAGACTCTATTTCATTTGTCCACATTTGTCGGATCAGGACAAAGTCACCATTGAAATTTACCAAGCCCAAGGTTTGGTTGGCCTGTCGTCGGGCATTGCCCTGCAAGGCCC
>WQTY01000413.1 GCA_009786045.1 Pseudomonadota bacterium
TGCTGTAGCGACAGCCGCCCAGCATGAAGGGCCAGCCGGTCAATGCAGCGATGGGAAGCCAGTCTGGCGGGCGCATAGAGTGAATCGCCCACAATCGGTGCGCCGTGTTCGCTCAGATGCACCCTCACCTGGTGAGTTCGTCCTGTTTCGAGGCGGCACGTGATCAGGGCATAGCCGCCGGTCGTTCTACACAATAGCCGGTAGTGTGTCACGGCGCGTTTTTGTGCTTCTGTCAGCCTTGAGGTGTACTTTATCCGCTGTGTCGGATGCCTGCCATAGCCTGTGTCGAAGACGCCGCCGTCAGGGAGTCTGGGGGCATGGCACAATGCCCAGTATTGTCTCAGCACTGCATGGCACGCGAACATGCTTACGAGCCGTTCGTAAGCCAGAGGTGACCTGGCCACCAGCATCAGTCCGCTGGTTTCGGCATCAAGGCGGTGCACGATCCCCGGACGCGAAGGCTCGCCAATCCCGGCAATGCCTGCGTCATGGGCCAGGAGGCCATTGACCAGGGTTCCCGCAGGATGTCCTGCACCTGGATGTACGATGAGCCCACAGGGTTTATTGAGTACGATGAGGTGCGCGTCTTCGTACAAAATCTCTAAGGTCATGGGCTCAGGGCCGGGGTTGTTAAAGTCGGCGGGGGGTTCTCGCGTCCAGGTGATCTGCTCTCCTTCGGTGCATTTCTTTCCCGCTTTGAGGCAGGTTTTGCCGTCGATGGCAACGTGCCCTTTGTCGATGGCGTGCTTGATCTGAGCCCGGCTCCAGCCGGGGCAGGCTTCGGCGATGATGGCATCAAGCCGGAGGTGCACCCGATCTGCCGTGACGACAAGGCTGGACACTGTCATATGTTCAAACCGAAGATTTTGGCGAGGGTTTCGCGTACCTCATGCCAGACAGCCGTTTCTGTTTGTGAGGCATCGATCCTGTGCACCGCCGGGTGGTGCGCCAGCACCCAGTCGTAGCCTTTGCGCACCTGGGTGAGATTCTCTGCGGTTTCGAAGGGGTCAAGCTGTGCGCGGTGAGCCTGCATCCGTGACAGGGCACATGACACGGGAAGATCGAAATAAAGAATGGCATCGGCCTGTGGCGCAAAGGCCAAATTCTGCTCGCAGATGTCCTGCATGAGCTGTTCTCTCTGGCAGGACGGTGCATGCAGCCCCTGGTAAGCCACCGAGCTGTAGAGATATCTGTCTGTCAGCACGCTCTCTCCTCGCCTGAGGGCAGGAAGAATACAGGTTTGCACATGTTCGCGGCGGTCATCCAGAAACAGCTGCCGTTCGAGCTCGGGGGCGAGGCGCGTCTTTGCCGTTCGGATTTGGCGGCCAAACTGTCCATTCGTCGGCTCGAATGTCTTGCAGATCCTGATGCCCATCTGGCGGNGCCACACCTCGGCGCGTTCAATCTGCGTCGACTTGCCTGTGCCATCAATGCCCTCAAAAGCTATCAATCTTTGCGTTTCCATCCCCACTCCCTGTCATCCATGCGCCGCAAGCGTGCTGAGCACACTTATCATGCATACCATCTAATGCCTGCTGTACACATAATATTCTCATTGCAGCAGGCGGAGAAGCCGCCACCCCGGACAATTGCCTGTGCGCAATTTATGTTGACAACTCCCTGGGAATGCTCTATCGCGTCGCACGGCCAGCGGGGCGTAGCGCAGCCTGGTAGCGCGTCTGCTTCGGGAGCAGAAGGCCGGAGGTTCGAATCCTCTCGTCCCGATAGAAGCACATTGCACATGAGGCAATGTGCTTTTTTTGTTGTCTGCTGTGCCGTTTTCTGTGACCAAAGTTCATATTTGCGGTTTCAGCCTGCATCGCTTGGTTTTGCAAGCGCAGTTTGGAGATGTGCATGCGCGATCAGGACGCGTTACAGAGAGAGTTGAGGGAGAACCCTGAATCCTTCGAAATTCTGCGTGAGTATGCACTCTTTTTGTATGGTGCAGATGAACTTCGCGCTTGTTTTGCCCTGACAGAGCGAGCCATTGCGAGTTACGACAAAGCACCCAATCCGCTTAAGCAGCCTCAGTACTTTGAGCTCAAGCGCCTGCGTCATCAGCTGGTGCGCAATCATCTTGATTTGCTTATGGGCGAGAGCTGGCCACTGCTTGATTCGCGCTGGCCACCTGTCTTTAAGCTGGGACGGCCAAGGGAAATGGCCTGGCACATTGACAGCCACAATATGGATGCCGTTGAGGCTGCGCTGCGATCTGACCAATTGCGGCGCCTTCGTTACCTGAGCGTCACCATCACAGAGGCGCCGGATGCCATTTTGAAGCGTTTTCACAATTTGCGGCTATCCACTTTGCGTGCACTGAACCTGACCTTTCTTCAGGATCCCTCGCGGGGTGCCTTTGGCGTGTTTTGGGAGGCAACGACACAAGTCCTTGCCGGACTCCTGACGCTGAGCATGCGCATGACGCGGCTGAGCGATGCCATGGCACTTATGCCATTTCGCCTCCTTCATCACTTGCAGTCCCTCAATTTCATCTCCCTCGATCGCAGCGGGCTGACGCCTTCCCTTTGTGATGCCCTGGCCAGCGATAAACGCTCCAATCAACTTGTTCAGCTTGGCATCGTTGGTTCTTGTCTGGGCGACAGCGGACTTTTGACACTCCTGACGAGCGACAATTTTGCCGCACTTCAGGCGCTGGATCTTCAGGATGGCCTTCTTTCCAATGCTGCCGCCAGGCTCATTTCTGCCGAAACCCATTTGCCAAAGCTGAGAAGCCTGGATCTGCGCTACAACCAGATCGATGAGGCCGGTATCGCCATCCTGTCTCGAAACCAAACCCTGACCATTCGCAGCGAAGGCCAGCACTCGCGCCCCCCGGGGCGCTAGCGTTTTTTCTTTTTTTGT
>WQTY01000414.1 GCA_009786045.1 Pseudomonadota bacterium
GGCGTTGCCTGCAGTCGAAAGCAGTGACTCGAAAGCTGGAGAGCTCCGGGCGGTGCGTCATGAAGCGAGCGCGATGGTGGGGTTCAAGCCGCATAAGAATGTTGCCTTATACCTTGGCGTTCAACCTCAGTTTATTCTGCGCCAGGATCTGACGCTGGATATGGATGCGTCCGTCGACTCTCTGTTGCCGCGAGGCAACACACTCAATACCATGGGGATCTTCAGGCTCGTTTTCGACACACGGAATCGGGCCCGCATGCCAGGGGAAGGGCATCTGCTGGTGTTCCAGGCGCTGGGAACGCACAGGACTGCCATTTCCGACTACAGTTTTATTCGATTGGGTGTCTTCTATCAGGGAAACCTTTCGCTCAGCACGAATCACACGCTCCGTTTTCTGACATTTGCGGGGGCTGTTTTTGGCGATGCTCCCTATTTTCAGAAGTTTTTTTACAACGATTATAATGCCTTTACGCCTGGTCAGATATATGGGCTCAACCCGACACACCTTGGAACATTCGACATCTTTGGTACCGGCGCTTCGGATCTTGGTTATGAGGATTTTCTGGTTTCGTTTGGGATTGAGTATGCCTGGCAGTATCCCATTTATCAGGTCAACATAGGGTGGATCGAACTTTTTGCTCGAGTCGATGCGGCCTACGCAGATTCACTGAACGTCCACCCTGTCTCTGCGGGTATTCATCCTGGCCAGACGAGGCGTACATCTTTTCCTGTCGATGCCTCCATCAACCTTGGGGTGCGGATTGAGACATTTTTTGGTGTGTTCAATATTTCATTGGCTCATATCATGAAGATGGTGCCGAGGTCTCTGTAATGCGTCATCCTTTCCTATGTGTCATGTTTGTGCTGACTGGTGCCTTTGGCGCCATGTGGAGCACCACATGTCATGCTCGCGAGGACACGCTGATATGCTCGGAGCATCGTCAGGCGGTGATATGCAGTCTGTCGATTCCAAATTATGTGCAAAGGATGGCGCCGTTTCTGACCAATGGCTGGGAAAATGCCATACGCATTGACGTCCTTTTGCTTGATGCCGGGGGGACGAGGGTGCTGCGCAAGAGTGAGCTTCAGGCGACGCAGCGCTGCTACCTTGATCCGTTCGAGTCTCCGTGTCTTCTGTTGTGGCGTGGTGCCAAAAATTGGATCACTTATCGCGATGAGGCAGAGTTTTTGGAAGCCATTTCAAACTTTACCATTCAGGCGCTTAAGCTTGAGGGGCTGCCGCCTGATAATTATCGCGTACGAGTGCTCATCCACATCAGTGCCAACAACCAGAAGCAGATTGCCACGGTTAAACAGTGGTTTAAGCAAATAGGCAGCGATACTGCGGGCTTTCATTTGGGAGAGACAACGCTTGTAGGCTCATTTATGAGCATTTATACGGCAGGGGTGGAGCAACCTGCTCAGACGCTGATACTGGAAACAGCACAATTCTACATTGATCTCAACTTCTCAGTCACCAACCCCTGATTCGAAAGTCGTTGGTGGGGGTTAGGGCCAGACGAGGTAGATGCCAGAAACGATCATGACGATATAGACGAGTGACATGATCCGCTTGAGAGAGAGTTTGGTGGCCAGTCTGGCGCCGATATGTGCTCCCACGAGGGCTCCGGCAGCCAGGACAATCCCTGGCTGCCAGGCAACTTGTCCGTAGTAAAAGAATATTCCGATGACGGGCAGGGAGTAGAATGCAATGATGGCATTTTTGATCGTCATGGCGGAGAGTTTGGCAAAGCCGCAAAATTTGGTCAAAACCACAAGCAGAATGGCGCCAAGCCCAGTCTGAATGAGGCCGCCATACAACCCAAGGACAAGCAGAAGACCAATGTTGATGATAATTTTACGTATGTTCCAAAACCTGGAATCGCCAGACTGATCGATTTCTGTTTCTTCATTCGGTGGCTCTTGGGGAGGCGGCTGAGTGCGTTTTTTTGCAAAACGGTGTACCAGGGAAGCTGTCGCACTGATGAGAATCAGCCATCCTACGCCATGTTTGAGCAGATCAGGGTGTATTTGGGTGGCGATGAAGGCGCCGATCATCGAAGCTACGAGCACGGGGAGCGAAAAAAACAGTGCCCGTTTAAACGGCACAGCGGCTTTGCTTGCCAAAGACAACGTTCCGGCCAGGGATTGAACGAACATAAAAACCCTGTTCGTCCCATTGGCAACTGTGGCAGGCATGCCATAGAAAATGAGCAAAGGCAAGGTGAGCACCGTGCCGCCGCCAGCAATGGTATTGAGAATGCCTGCGAATATGCCTGCCAGAAAAAGCAGCCCGAGCGCGAAAATGGACACGTGTTATTGCATCATTTTCTTGATAAGCGCTTCGACACGCGCATCGACCCAATTCTGCAACTGTGGCTTGACTTCGGCCTGAATGAGCTTTTTGAGGTAGGAATTGACGATGGCGGGAAGCATGTCTTTAACAGCTGCAATGACTTCTGCGCGGATGATGACAGGGTCAATTTGTTTAGCTGCTTCGGCCTGTTGAACCGCGGGTGAAATGGAGGGAACAGGTGTCTTTGGCGTCGCAAGAGCACCCGATGGCGAGGCAGCGCCAGGGGCCGGAACGGCATCTGAGACGGAAGAGCGAGTGACCGCATCGATTCTTGGGGCCGACTTGGAGACAGTCGCCTGGGGAACAGGTGGCGTCGATGGTGCAGAAGAAGCTGCAGGCGCAACGGAAGAGCCTGGGAAATTGAAACGCTTGGGCGCCGGCGCCACAGAAGGCACCACGCGATTCGAAGACGAAGTTGGTGTGCTTATAGCAGGCGCTGCCTGCGGAATGACCGCTGCAGGACGAGCCGGTGCTGCTGCACGCACGGGCGTTGTCGAGGCTC
>WQTY01000415.1 GCA_009786045.1 Pseudomonadota bacterium
CCCNCTGCGGGGCCTCAATCGCCGGCCCCGCAACGCCCCGCTTTTTTGATTTTTTTGTGGGGGAGCATTGCTCCCCCACACCCCCTGCAATGCTGCGCATTGCTTGTGGGTAAAGAGGCAACAACTGCGGGGATGCATGATTCGTCCCGCAACGCCTCTGCAGCTGGAGATTTGATCTCCACTTAGTCGTTTTTGCTAATTAGGTGACCAACGTAACCTTCACAACAAGGGCAGCCAAAGTAGTCACTTCCTACATAATGATCAAAATCATATCCCGTAAATGGCATTCCGCAATGTTTACAATATTTGAGACCCTTGCTGATCTCAAAACAATAGATGCAAAAACTAAAGGAACCTCTGTCAACTACGCCTTCCCAAGAACCGCAGCTTCCACAATAGCCAGCCTGCCAGTGAGCAGGATCATCTCCTCTCATAATAGCGGCAGTCGCTGCTGCATGATCCATCAACGCATCCAGCATATAGGAATCTCCGATGGAGCCTCCGCAATTCTCACACAACGCAAAACACTCGTTCTCAATAACAATGGATTCGTTACAATGCGGGCATTTGAGCTCGACTTGGTTTTCGGCGTGATCGCACACCAAGCAGCGCGTGGATTTGAAGACCTTGCAAAGTGGCAAGAGCTTCCAGGTACGTTGTCTGACGTTGCATATCGACTATATTGTGCCCATCGTCTCGGATTCGTGAAGTGAAGTAATGCGTTGTTGTCAGTGTTTGGTAGGGTTTCAACAATAAAGTTGCCAGTCTGTTCAGATCAAGCCAATAGTGCCTCTTCCACCCCTTGCTTTTGAGACCAAAGTACAGATTGAAGCCATCTACATAGGCAATAACTCGGGTCATTGGCTGTATCCTCCAGAAAAACTTGTGTCTCCATTGACAGCTCGCGCTCCGGTGTGCATAATTTACTTTGCTAACCCCGCCGGAGATCGCATCTTCGGCTCGACGCCCCGAAAGGGGCGTTTCTTTTTGTGATACGAAGTATCGCAGGGGGTTGCACATAATTATTGCTATCCCCCCCGGAGATAGCATCTCCGGCCCGACGCCCCGAAAGGGGCGTCTCTTTTTGAAGAGGGTTTTAACCCCTTCCAACACGACGCGTGTTTCAGTCACCCTTATACGACGATCCATATGAAGAACTCAGGGATTGTGCTTAATTCATTTTGCTATCTCCTTCACGTCGTCGTCCAGGCCGATTTCCTGCCCCTCGGTACATGCCCTGTGGGGACAGGCGTCTAACGCCAACAGTGTCGGCGCGTATTCGTAAGGGCGGTTCGTGAACCGCCCTCACGAATAGCGACGACGCGCGGCGTATCGACCAGCGGGAGATAGACGCGCCCACACAACAAAATTTGATGGGCAATGGGTAACAACTGCAGGGGGCGAATCATTATTCGCCCCTACTCAAACGATGCACTATAGATGGTCAGCTTCAGCTCACTGTCATCGATCATCCTGAACTCTGGCTCCTTGCCAGACAGCCGGGTACTCTCTCTTAGAATGACCGGGACGCCTTCACCTCGCCTATCCATGATGCGGCTGCGCCTTCCGGCTTCCACACCCGACGGCACGGGACAGCGTGCCAGCAGACTGGCAAGCGCTTCATTTCGGCATGCCTGCCGGTATCGGAGCGTCTCAGGCGTCATGGTATTGGTCAGCATTCCGGGCGTGAAGATTTCCAGGCGGTCGTCGAACATCCGCAAACGAACCTTGCTTCCCCCCAGGGAATAGTCTCTGTGGGCCACGGCATTGGTAACGGCCTCGAACACAGCCAGGGGGTCATATTGCGGCGTATCCGTGCGGCCTCCTTCCGGGCCTTTTCTGGCCCATGTGCGCATGTTCCTGCGAACGAAATGGCATGCATCCGAAATCTGCCGATCCAGCGGCCCAAAGATGTCCGCCGCGTCAAGTTGGTACGGCACATTCTGGTTTGGCGTTATCTCCGTGCCTGAATAGGCAACCGCTTGAATATAGGCCGCTGGGAAGAATTTGCGTGAATCCGGTGCAGCCATCAGTATCCCCGCCACCGATGGACGCCAGATGCCTTCATCATCCGCGCTGCCCATTGCCAGCTTGCTCAACACGTCCTGGGCGGATTCTCCTTCCAGGTCACCCGTAAAACGCCGCCAAAGGATTTCGTCCAGATCCGCAAAAGTGGCGCGAGGCACCAGCGCTTCATCAAAACGAATCAGGCGCGACTGGCTGCGCTGCTGGAACAGGCGCGCAAGCTGATCGGGTGGAATCGGACGTCTGGACGAACCCACTCGCTGCAAGTAACCGCTTGGGCTTTGATGGACGAACAGGCTGCGCGCGACTTCAACACGAACGACAGGGCGCTCAATACCCCCCGTATCGGGCAAGGTCATCCGTTCGATAATCGGTGCCAATGGCGGTTTGACAGCATCCTCACACGCCTGACGCAAAACAGCTTCCACGGCATCAAGCTTGTTAAGTTCGATGCCAATCACCGTACGGTGCTTGTCCTCAATGCCCAGCATGAGCAAACCACCAACACTATTGGCAAAAGCAGCCAACTCGTCAGCCAGATCATCCTGCGAAGACCCTCTCATCTTGTTGCCCACAAAATGAACCTCTTTCAATTCGAGGTAACTATCCTCGCCAAGGCGAATTTTTGCCAGCAGTTCAGCGCGCGTACTCAGCATCTCAAACCTCCGTTCCCACGTACGCCTTGCGTCGCACAAATACCCTACACTATTTTCAAGAGGTATGTGGCCTCAAACAAAGCCCTCTGCCACATCTTCCACAAGCGATACGAAGTATCGCAGGGGGTGTGGGGGAGCAATGCTCCCCCACAAAAAACAAATCACTCCCCCTCCCA
>WQTY01000416.1 GCA_009786045.1 Pseudomonadota bacterium
ACGCCATGCAGGGGGATAAAGAGTCCGCCCGCCATGGCTTCGGTGGCGGCAAGCATGGTCAGCATGGCGGCGCAGTAGCATAGGGCTTTGTGTTTAATTTTCATGACCTGGCCGTGTGTGAGGATGGGTTGGGAGCATGTGCCGGGGGTGGATCATTGGGAAATTGGCGATGAGGTGTTTTCGGACTCCCAGTCGGCGGGTCGTCCTGCCATGCCCCAAATGGTGAAATCGATGATGAGGAAGATGCGTTCGACGCCGCGCTGGTCGTCTGTGAAGACATCATGGACAAAGCCGATGGTGTTCTTCATGCAGGCAGTATCGCAGTAGGTGTGAGTGCCGGGTTGTGGTCGAAGCAGGGCATAGGCGACCTGCATGAGGCTGACAAAGTTCGGGATTTTGCGCGTATCGGTCTGGAAGAGCTGGTAGAAAAGCCGATTAAAGCTGGCGGTGGGATCGCGCTGGTTGAAGGCATTGACGCAGGTAAGGAGGGTAACGACGAAGGAGAGGTGTGGGAGGCCTTCGGTGAGCCAGACGCGGTCTGGATCGATGGCGTCGGCAGCGAAATGGGCGAGCCCTGCGAGGTGCTGATGCTGAAGGAGGAGGGAGAAGAGCTGGTAGGCGGCACCAGTGAGGTGTGTGGGGGTATGGCTGTCCGATTGCATGAGATGGAGGATGAGTTTTCGGAAATTTTCAAGTCCCATGGGCTGGGCATCCAGCGCTTCGAAGAGCGCGAAGAAGGCCTGGAGGATGCGGCCGGAGATAAGGGCCTGGGTCTCGGGGATGATGGTGTCGCGAATCCAGGCTGTGCGCGTTCCCTGTTCTGTTTCTTCGAGGTAGAGGTTGAGCAGGAATTCGAGTCCGGTGGCGACGAGCCGGATGCCGGCAGGCTTTTGGAAGGTTATATGGCCGTCTGCGCCGATCTGTGTTTGGACAGTCACGCGCCGGATGCCATCCAGAGCACGTGTCATTTGATCGTCGAGTCCGGGGTGAGCGTCCATGATTTTTGAGATATCGCGGAGGGCATCAATGACGAGGTAGGCAGGGGAGAGCGGGGCAATGAGGTTTCCGTCGGGGTCGGTGGTATGACTGAGGCCGTGGATGTTTTTCAGGTTCGGATCCGGGGTGAGCCAGTAGGCCAGGTACTCGGCAACCCGCGATGTCAGCACACTGCCATCGCTGAACTCTATGCCAAGGAGGATGCTGCCAAGCTCTCCAAGCTGAGGCACGACATCGGTTTCCCCAAGCGCGCGTGCCAGCAGCGGCTCAAGGCTCCTGAAATTGCCAGGTCGCAGGGGCAGCGGTTCGCCGTGAATGTCGTCATACAGTCTATCCTCCGAAGGATAGTACTCGAACAGGAGGGCCATGATTTTGGCCAGTGTGGCCGTGCGTCCGTGATCGTTGAAAACTTTGACAACAGGATAGAGCGCATCGACGAGGCCTGTGGCTTCGATGGCGAACAGCGTATCGGCGCTTGCCTGCAGGCAAGTGAATCCAGAGCGGCACATGGCGACAGTCAGGTCGAAGACATAGTTGTCGTTTTGGGACGAGATCGCGGGCATGTTAAAGAGGCGCGTGACCTCGGCAGTGGTCGGCTGAAGCGACAGATCCAGGTCGAAGAGATTTTTCGTCATCCAGAGGAAGACCGAAGTGAGGGTCTCTGCTTCGATGCCGAGCAAATTTCCCAGTTCGAGCAATGAAGGCATGAGATGCGCGGAGAGGTGGAGGTCGCCGGTGATGGTTAAAAGGTAAGCTTCGGCAAGATTGTCGAACTCGATGAGTGCACCGAGGGTCGCGGCCAGCTCGGTGATGTCGATGCCTTTGACGATGAGCCGATTGGTCGTGACGTTGTAGGGGGTCTCGGAGGTTTCCCACATGAGGTGTGTGACACGCTGCAGGAGTGAGCGATTGTCGGGTGACTCTGGTGCCAGGCGATCGACCTCTGTTTCTCCGATGATCGCTTTTGTGGGGCAGGCTTGTATGCAGGTCAGGCGGGCCATGGTGCCGACGCGATAGGTGGCGTCGCAGTGGCTGAAGCATGCATGGTAACCTGGTGCGTCGTCGATGCGGATGAATCGTTTCTTCTGTTTGGCCAGGTGCGCCAGGATCGGCGCAATCTGGGCAGCCAGAGGGTCGTCCAGCGCCAGAACGAGATCCTCGATCAGACCGGGTGTTTGGCTGAGTTCATGCAGCAGCGGCATGAGGCGATCGATCAGGTTGCCGGCTTCAAAATGCGTTGGCGTCTGACCTGCGATGTCCGAAATGATTTCCAGGCTGTGCAAGAGTGCAGCCACGGCATCCGGGTGCGATTTCAGGAGTGTGATGATGGCTTCGAAGCTGGAGCCGACGGCATCGTGATCAAGGCCGGCAAAGAGGGCGGTCAGGATCTGAACGACGCCCCCGGTGCGCGAAAACCCGGGGTAGCTGCCCTGTGCATCGGTATAGGTCTGGGTTGGGCCAAGGAGTGTATGGATGACCCGAAGGCCCTCGTCGACCGTATTATCGAGGAAGAGCGCCGAGCCCTCGCGGATGAGATAGGCAAGCGGCGTTGCCTGGAGGTCGAAGTACTCAAAGACAGGTTGTCCGAGGCGCAGAAGATGGCCATTGCCGAGGGTTTCGAGATACGGACTGACGCCGTTGGGCGTGTGGTAGGGACTGACGCGTGCGCCTCCCTGGATGATGTAAAAACCGAGTGCATCGACATCTGCCTGACCATCCCCATCGGTGTCGACAAAGGGCATATAAAGCTGGCTGCCTTCGATGGGAAGGATGCGTGCATGTCCATGCGCATCCAGGCGCACGGCCTCTTGTGGCTGATAATGAGCGGACGGCGCAAAAACCGGGTCCTGATCGG
>WQTY01000417.1 GCA_009786045.1 Pseudomonadota bacterium
ACCACAACGACGCCGCTGACGACGAAGATGCCCATTTGGGCGACTGCGAGGCGAGTGCGATACGCGGCTACCCCCACTGCGGGGCCTCAATCGCCGGCCCCGCAACGCCCCGCTTCAGGAGGGCGACCGCAAGGGTCGCCTCTGCAGTTCCCGCCCACCAAAAAAAGGCGCGGCGTATCGGCAAAGCCGATAGCCGCGCCCATGGGCCGCGTATTGCCCGCCATAAGCGGGCAATAGCGGCCCCAGCCATATGCCCGCAGCGCGCCCTGACGCAAAAATCAGACTTCGAAGCATGGCAAAACAACCACATGGGCGAGTCTGGCTTCACGCCTTCACGCCATAAAAAAACCACGCAAAAAGACACCGATGATTCCTGGCTTGATCATTGAAGCCAAGAGGTTTATTGTGTATGGGTTCCTCTTGCTTATGTGTTCTTTGCCAACTCGCATTGACTTGGCACGAATTGCGCATAGCATTATGTTCCGGGGGATTACACCTCGACTGGGAGGCAGTGGCTGACGATGAAAAAATACCATGTAACCTTTTTCGTACTGGCTTGTACCTCATTCCTCATGCTGGCATCACCTGCGCCTGCCCAGGCACAGGATGGAAGTCAGATGCTCAATGCGGCCGATGCAGCGGTGATGCGCATTACGAGCATTATCGATCGCGGCGGTTCGCTTCTTGATGAGGCGCGCGAAGCATCGGATATCGCCCGCATGGACTGCATCAATACGCTGCTCGTCAATGCAAAGGGTTTCCTGTCAATCGCTCAGAATGGCAGCACAAACCTGCGCGATGCATTGTCACGCAACGATCAGCCCGCCCAGACGCATCACTACAAACTCATCCAGCTGGCTGTTGACAGAAGCAACAACATTGAAGCGAGTATGCTGCAGTGTGGCGCAAGCGTCGTCGAGGTTTCCGGAGAAACACGTCTGGAAACAACGAGAACATGCAAAATTGAGCCATGCCTGAGCGGTGAATCGGACGATTCACTCACCAAACCGCCTGCCAATACTATCCTGGATCCTATTGTCGACGCCTCGCCCTTTCGCTAGTATTTTCTGGCGGAGCGAAGCGCGCGCTTGTTCCGTACAAGTGAAACGCTCATGTTAAAACAGCTCTCATACATAGGCGCATGCGCCGTGGCTTCCATGGTATTGGCTTCTGCCAGTGCCAAAGCCGAAACACTCGGGCCCGAACCGGATGGCATTCAGGCTGGCGGATTCGTCATCCACCCTGGCGCCACACTCTCCGTAGGCTACAATTCCATGGGCGCCAGGAGTGACGTCAACAGCGCAGGCGATGGGCTTGTCGACATCGGCCTGCGTGTCAAGGCAAAGCGCCTCAACGACGACATCCACGGGTGGGACAACGAACTGTCCTTTAACTGGCGGCAGTTCTTTGGCATAGGCGATGAACCCGCTTCGGGCGGACCGGCCGTGCGACTGACCTCTACGGCAGACCTTTTTAAAGAGAGCTTCCTGCGCATTTCGCCGTCGGTTTCTTACGCCTACCTCAACGAACCCGAAGACGAAAATCTCCAGAGAGATCTCAAGAATCACAGCCTGCGTCTGGGTTCCTCGTTTCTTTTACAACCCGGCCAGGGCGCAATCTTTACCCAGCGGCTTGGGTACTTCTTTAATGGGCGAATCTACCAGGAATTCAGCGGGCTGACCTTCTTCGACCATCGCTTTGATGCCACCACGCGCTGGAATTTTCTGCCCCAAACGAGCATGGCCCTCGCCATAGACTTCCGAATCATCCACTACCTCGAACCGGAACGTCCAACATCGGGCGGCGGTATCTCGGAAGAGAACCCCAACCACACAGCGCTGCCGGTTCGCATCCGATACAGCCTCCAGGGGCTGACACTGGCCCGCCTCAGCTATGAACTCGGACTCGGCTATTCCTACGCCTACTACGGCAGCGAGTCCAAGGCACACATGTTCATCATGAATGCCGGCCTCAAATATGCCTTCACTGAGGACACCAAAGTCTTCATCGACTACCGCAAGGATCACGAAAACGCGCTGTACGGCGACTACTACCAATTCCATCGCGGCAACATTGGTTTTGACGGTCTCTGGTTTAAACGCCTTCAGACGAGCGCCAGCGTAGGTCTCGGATACTTCACCTTCCAATCAGGCGGCACGGAAGTTCGCAGCGATCTTCTCCTTACGGCGCAAGCCAATATTGATTACAGTTTTATGCCGGGTCTGCGGCTCGGCCTCGACTATAAGCTGCGCTTCAACAACAGCGACATCAACATAGCCGAGTACACGAAACACGTTATCACCCTCAACTTCAGCTATGAGTACTAACGCACATGCCGGGCGATACGACCGTTTCAGCCGATGGTTTGCGATCGTGTTGCTGGCAGGCCTGCCCTTTTCGGCTTGTGCCACAGTGATCTCAAGCGACTGGCAGTCCATTCTCAGCACTTGCCCCACAAGCGCCGAACTTGGCAAGTTTTCACCCTGGGACAGGCTTGAGATTCGCGTCTATGGCCAGCCCGACCTCAGCGGTGAATACGAGGTATCCCCGCGTGGAACGATTTCCTTCCCCCTGCTTGGTGAGCTCGAAGTGGCAGGCAGGCGGTGCGATGAAATCGAAGTGATTGTCCGCGAAGGGCTCATGCGCGATTACCTCCGGGATCCCTCCGTCGTCTGTATCAACCGCGAAGTATCCAAGACGGCTGTCACCGTCGATGGCCAGGTTCAGAAGCCCGGCATCGTCGAGTTCAGACCAGGCCTGATGCTAACGGACGTCATTGCCCAATCAGGCGGCCCCACCAATCGGGCCCAGACCAAAGCCGTGGTCATTGTGCGCAAATCTCACCAACAGT
>WQTY01000418.1 GCA_009786045.1 Pseudomonadota bacterium
CCCCTGCATCCGCCTGGCCAGCCTGTCAGAAGCCCACATCCTGTGGATTTGGACCCATGATTCCATCGGCGTAGGCGAAGACGGCCCCACGCACCAGCCCGTCGAGCACTTCGCCAGCTTGCGCGCCATTCCCGGCCTCATCTTCATCCGCCCCAACGACGCCAACGAAACACTCGAAGCCTACAAATACGCCATCCGCTCCTCCCGCCAGGTCGGACTTGCCCTGTCGCGCCAAAACTGCCAAACCCTCGACCGCACCCTTTACGCCCCAGCCACCAACCTCGCCTTCGGCGCCTACACCCTTATCGGCGACGACAACCCCGAATTCATCCTCATCGCCACAGGCACCGAAGTCGACATCGCCATCGCCGCCTACGACAAACTCAAAGCCCTCGGAAAACGCGGCCGCGTCGTCTCCATGCCCTCGCAGTGCCTCTTCCTCGAACAGGCACAAACCTACCGCGACAGCGTCCTTCCGCCTGCCGTCAAAAATCGCGTCGCCATCGAAGCAGCCTGCCGCTTCGGATGGGATCGCTTCATCGGCACAGAAGGCAAGTTCATCGGCATGCCAGACTTTGGCGCCTCAGCGCCCGCCGAACAACTCTACGCCAAATTCGGCATCACCGCCGAAGCCGTCGTCGAAGCTGTTTTGGATGGCTAGCGGGGGAACTTATCTGTACGGGCGGTTCGCGAACCGCCCGTACGGAGGGGGCAACGCCCCCTGCGCCGCTATCGCACTCGCCCTATCACTGACGGCAGGGTCGCGGCGTCGAAATGGTGCAGATTCCAGGAAGCAAGGAGGCGTGAGGGACAGACCACGTTTCGCACCTCCGATGCTCTGGCAACTATTCCTGCGAAATCTATATATTAATCATCTCTCTCCCACCAGTCTTTAGGCCTTTTCCTACCATAAGGATCATCCGTTATGTAGAAAGAGGGGTCTTTTCCAAACTGCTCCATCGCTTTCCTATGTTGTGCCTCTTCAGCACCTTTGAACGGCCCAACAGCCAAATTGATCAGAATAAAAAAAATATGTGCACCTAGAATTAAGACGACAGTCTGCACGTCCTTAGGTACAAATGCTTTAATGAGATGGTCGGCAGAAAGAAGGTGTCGGTCAATAAGATAAAAAAAGATCCCAAGCAGGTATAGAGTAATGTGAATGCTAAACGGAAAAACAGGATGGTATTCTATGATTCGCAGATTTGCCAGGTGTGCTGCAGCATCCGAGTGCACCGAATGCCCATCAAGCTCAACACCGCCGATGGTACGTATGGCATGAACGAGCCGGTCGAGATCTTTGACCCTTTGGTTGGGATAGGGCGACACCATGAGTTCCAGCAATTCCACAAACCACTGGGGCGTATCCACAGGAAGGTAAGGCTTGAACGGCAGCGTCATAGAGCATGGGAAAGCGGCAGCATGCCTTTTGCGGTCTCTTGGCCATCGTTTTCGGAAGCCACCGGCAAGGGCAGTGAAGGGTTTTCGCAATGCGGTCAGAAAACGCCCATTTTTCCTTTTCGGAACGATGGCGGCGTTCTCCTGTTTCTGCATCTTGTAGGGGGCGATGCCCGTGAGCAGATGAATGAGCGTGGCGCCCAGCCCGTAGACGTCGGAGTCCGGGGTTGAAGACCCCATGCATTGCTCGGGTGCCATGTAGCCTGCCGTGCCTGCAAACGTTGATCCGCCTGTACGACGCTCGCTGAACATGGCTGCGCCAAAGTCGATCAGATAGATGTCGCCATCTGGCGTCATCATGATGTTCGATGGCTTAATATCGCGGTGCACAATCGGCGGGGAGTAGCTTCTGAGCTTTTCGAGGATGGGGATGATCGCAAGTGCGATGGCAATCACCGCCTGGGTACAAAACCTCTCGCCCCTGTCCAGTTTGGCCTGAAGCGATTCGCCCGGAATGAACTCCTGGACAAGAAAATAATAGGACTGTGGGCTGGCGGTGGCGTCGATGGCATCAATATAGCGCGGCGTCCCCTCGATTTGCATCGATTTGAGCAGCGCAATCTCGCGCATGAAAAGCTCAGAGGCCTTCCAGTCGGACATTTCGCGAAATGATAATGCCTTGATGGCGACGATCTCACCTGTACGAAGGTCACGTGCTTCGTAAACCGTTCCCTGTGCACCTCGTCCGATGGTGCGATGGATGTCATAGTTCTCGCGCAGCTGCGGGTGGATGCGCAGCGCCTCGATTTCGGGAATGTTTTCGACGGGTTCGACAGATTCCATGCCTGTTCCTTATGTGTAGAATAGCATCGGCTAAAACCAATTTTGTATGACAAGTGAGAGCATCAAGGTCGGAAAAAATCGAAAAGGCTATAACGTTTTGGTCTATACTTATTGGTTGCGTTTACAAATTCTTGAAAAGCTCCCAGGCAGTCTGTTCTTCACAGAAAGTGGATTCCCTTACGCCGTAGTGCTCCATCACTTTCCTGTGTTGTGCTTCTCCAACCTCATGGAATTGCTCAACTTCTGAGTTCATTTCATAGGATTTTTCCAGAGCCTTGCCGAAGAAATATTTTTTGAGAAAGAAGAGCATAATAGCGCCCACAATGGAGAATAAACGAAAAATATCGCCGCTATGAAAAATATCGCTGTAAAGGGTAAGCTTTTCCAAATGGACAAACAAATAGACAGATAAAAAAACAATGACTGGAAGTGTGGTCAGAAGTATCACACCAAAAGGAATAATAGGTTGATATCCCATGCACTTCATACTTGCCAGGTGTGCGGCTTCTTCAGAGTACATCGAATGCCCTTCAAGCTCGGCCCCGCCAATGTTACGTATGACACGAACGAGGCGAGCCAGATTTTTGACCCGTTGGTTGGGG
>WQTY01000419.1 GCA_009786045.1 Pseudomonadota bacterium
AGAGGATTTGCCGAGCTTTCCTTACAAGAATGTCATTACGCGAGCCATAGGCCTGAGCGACACCGTCGATGTGGAGACGAATTTTTTTGAGCACCAGGATGGCGACATCTACTTGTTATGCTCAGACGGCCTGAGCGATCCTGTCAAGGCTCCCCAGATGGCAGAAATCCTGGCAAAATACCAGGATGACCTGCCCGCTGCCTGCCGCGAACTGATTATTGCCGCCAACACGAATGGCGGACCCGATAACGTCACCGTTCTATTGGCCAAAACGATCTACTGATTCACATTGACACGGACTTCAACACCAGGGTTTGGGAGATGGTTAATAGCCCAAAGGGTTCGCACAAGGATGAGGCCGAATCGTCATCGACAAAAGGCAAAACCGGTGCGCCCGTGCTGCGTCCTCTTCCCGCACCTTCGACACTGCCCAAGCTGGGCGGTGTTCATTACCCTGGCGCCATTGCATCCGATCGCGACGAGGACGGTCAGCGCACCATCATCAGTGCCACCCCCGTGGTGGCGGTTGCTCATGCAGCACAGCCACCAGAAGCACCCGCTACCGCCTTCGAAGGGACGAATGAGGTCTTCATCCAATCCAAGGTATTCGAAACGCTGCACGATGAGACAGGCAAAGCCGTCGTAAAACCGGGCAATGTCTTTGAGGGCACCAACGAAGTTTACATCCAGTCCAGGGTGTTTGAGACGTTGCACGATGAAACAGGCAAAGCCGTCATAAAACCGGGCAATGTCTTTGAAGGTACCAATGAAATTTTTATTCAGTCCAAGGTATTCGATGCCTTAGGCGATGATGCCAAATCAGATGAAACGAAGGCCGGGACACCTTCCAGTAAACTTGCAGCAAAGCGCACGAGTCTGACCAGAAGCGATGCACCCGCCGATAAACCCACGGTAAAACGTGCGAGTTTCAGCAAGCTCGCGCCTGTCGAAAAAAACACGACAAAGCGCACGAACCCGAACGAACCCGATAAGACTGTCGATAAACCCTCATTAAAGAGCGCTGTTCTGGGCGTAAGAGTAAGCTCACTCCTGCCCCGGGCCAATGCCGACAAGGGCGTCCCGGACTCCATGCTGATCGAGCTGCAGAATTCCGGGATTCTGCCAAACGTCGACTTTGATAAATCTCTGGATCTGGACTTATCGGCTCTGGATGGCCTTGAGGGCACCCTGGAAACGACGCCGTCAACCGAATTGCCCCTTCCCTCAGCGCTCGCCAAGGCGGCTCCAGAAACCTCTTCATCTGCTCAGGCAGCCCCCTCCCCTTCCGAGGTTTTCGTTTCGAAGATTCGCGACAAGGCTGCCTCACGCCCACTTCCCAAAGCTGCCTCTGCATCTTTGGTCACGGCAACCAAACCCAAACCAACCGACGCCCATGCCGGTCTTCATCCCGACGATTGTCCCACTGCCTCGACATCCCCTCATGCGGCTTACCCCATCGTTCATCTGTTCGAAACCTGCCAGCGCACGATTCTCGACAACACGATCCCCTTCGCAGGACACCAAAAATCCCTTGCGACACTCATGGAACACATTCTCGACGCAAGCGTTCTGCCAGAGCCAAAGTTTATTCAGCTCATGGGCGATTGCCCCTGGGATCGCGAACGATTTACAGTCCATTTTCTTGAACAGTGTTACCGTCAAATTACAAACTGTACGATTTACTCGACCGTAAAAAACACCCGGCGAGAGCCGGTGCATCACTGTTTTGCCTCCCTGCTCTCCAGTCGCATCGGCATTACTCAGGACGATCCGGACGACATTAAAACCGAGCGCATACTGAAGTCCGCCGAAACTTTGGTAAGCGAAGGCCAGACGGTTTGGGCCCTCAACACGATGCTGGCTTACTACGGGCTTCGTGCGCTGCTGTCGGGCAACAAAAACTACGACCACCTTCTGGATCATCCCGAACAGCTTGAGACCCAGATTTCGGAAGTATGCCTGTCGGCAATCGCCGAAAGCGCTTCCCATGGGATGGTGATTGTCGTTATCACCGAACTTGGAACACACCGATACAATGCCTGGCGCGAAGTCGTTGGCGCGATTCGTCAGCGCTGCATGCGAAATGTCGTCGTCATTCTCCTGACCAACGATGCGCTGTGTCAGGAGTTTGACTGCCTGACACCGCTGCAGCTCTCGCCCCTCAATCACCAGGACATGCTGACGATCGCGCGTCAGTCGATGTCTGAATTCAAGATCCCCCCACCTGCCTTTCTCGAAAAGCTCGCTAAAAAATCCCATGGCTCACTCTCTCAGTTTGCCTGCATTGCCAAACTGCTCAAACAGCATGGCACACTGAAGTTCGAGCACTACCACCACTGCATCGACACCAAGGATGGCTTTCTCGACAGCCTGCCAGAGACATATGCGGATCTTGCGCTGATGCATTTTAATGCGCTTTCGGAAGATCAGCGCTATTTCATGAGCGTTGCCTCTCTGATCGGTTCTCCCTTTAACCTGGATGACATTTCGGCCATCTTATCGCTTCAGGCTCTGCCCGACGAAATTCCGTGGTTTCACAATCTCCGAAAACCATGGTCAAAACGCGTGGTGGAAGAGCTCGTAAAGTTGGGGGAAATTCGTCCTATCCTGGATCGAGATCATCAGGTATGCGGATATGGCATTGTCGACGAGTTGGCTGCTCGTCAGATCGCAAAAACGCTCGATCCGGATTTTTTACAGGCCGTACACGGATGTTTTGCGCGTTACCTCGAACGGCTTCGTCCAGGCGATCCTCAAATCGCCCGCCAATACGATGCCGCCGGCCTTTGGGAACAGGCAGTAAAGCACTGGCTTGTCATCGCTCGC
>WQTY01000420.1 GCA_009786045.1 Pseudomonadota bacterium
CTCGTTCCCCCACACCCCCTGCGATACTTCGTATCGCTTGTGGATGAAGGGCGAAGTGCTATTGTTTTTGGCGACATGTCTCGCCTCTTGAGCAGAAAGAATACTGTCTGCTTGTGTCGTCACTTAACTTGAAAACGCTATGAAGTGGAGTTTGGCAATGATTTTTACGCCTGTTGCAAAGATGTTTTCTTCTGTGGGCGGCGGTCCGCTTCAGCGTGTGGTGGAGACGCTCAGATCTCGGGGGGAGGCAGCATCGCTGCATCCTTCCTGGTCGCCTGAGAGCTGGCGCGCGGCGTTTTCCCGCGGCAAACTTGGCCGCTGGGGTACGCGCCTGGCGGCGCTGGCGGGTTATCCACTAAAAGTTGTTGGCGAAGGGGTGAAGGCGAGCTTTCGTTTTGGGGCACCGCTCGAAAAACCGATCCTTGTGGTGACAACGAACCCGTTTGTTTTGCCTTATGTGGCGGTGTTGACGAGGCCGCTGCATCGTTGTGGCGTTGTGGTGCTCATGTACGACATGTATCCAGATGCTCTTGAAGCGGCTGGTGTGGTCAATCCATGGCTGAGCCGGGTTCTGACCGTTGCCAATCGTCTGACGATTGCCCGTGCCGATGCGGTGGTTTATCTGGGCGACGTCATGCGCCGTTCGGCGGAGGCTCGGTATGGGACAAACGCTAAGACCTATACCATTGCCAACGGTGCGCTGATGTCGGAATTTGCCGTCGGGCACGATGCGCTCGATTCGGATCTTAAGGCATGGATGGGGGAGCGCTGCATTTTTTCGTATGTTGGCAACATGGGACTGATGCACGACGTTGAGACGCTCAGGCAGGCGCTGCCTGGCTTTATCGACAGTTTGTCGGCGTCAGAACGCGCTGGGGTGGGGTTTGTTTTTGCCGCCTCGGGTGGAGGCGTGGAAGCGCTCAAAGCGGCCTGGGGGGATAAGTTCGCGGACGTCGTTCGGTTTATCGGCCCGCAGCCGGATGCCCCCTGGTCGGATTTGCTTCGCCGCACCGATGTTGCGTTGGCGACGCTCACTGAGCGCGCGCATGCAACATGTGCTCCGAGCAAAGTTTACAGCGCTTTGGCCGCAGGCTGTGCGCTCATTGCCGTGGGTCCCAAAGATTCGGATTTGGCCCAGCTTATCGAGGATCGCGTGACAGGGTTTCATTCTGAGAAGCCCATACCATGTGGGGTTGTGGTGGTGCCGGGCGATGTGCAGGGGCTTGTCGGGGCTTTTCGAAGTTTTTTGAAGCCGAAGGGCATTTCAGCCTATGCCGAAGGCGTGGCGTTGGCGGCCAGGCGCTATGACATCACCGGGATGGCCGGGCTCTGGCAGAAATGCCTCAAGGACGTGGCACAGGATGCGTGTCTGCCATGGGGAACGGCTCTTTATCGCGGAATAAAGCGCAGCCTGGATGTCAAGGCAGCCGCTTTTGGGCTGGCTGTTCTTTGGCCCGTCATGGCGGCGACGGCGCTTTGTGTCAGATGCAAACTGGGTGCGCCCGTCACGTTCAGACAGCAGCGCCCTGGTCTGGACGGCAAACCCTTTGAGCTTATCAAGTTTCGCTCCATGCGCGTGGCTTCCGGCATCATTGACGCCGCTCGTGATGCTGAGCGGCTCACCGCCTTTGGGAAGAAAATTCGCGCCCTGTCGCTCGACGAGCTGCCCACGCTCTGGAACGTCCTTCGCGGCGATATGAGTCTCGTTGGGCCTCGCCCGCTGCTCATGGCCTATCTTGATCGGTATAGCGCGCATCAGGCCAGGCGCCAATGGGTCAAGCCGGGCATCACCGGGTGGGCTCAGGTCAACGGCAGGAACGCCCTGTCGTGGTCTGAAAAGTTTGACCTGGATGTTTGGTATGTCGAACACGCCTCACCCTTGCTGGACATAAAGATCCTCCTTAAAACCATCGAAACCGTACTGACTCGCCGGGGCGTCTCCCACGCAGCCAGTGCCACCATGCCCGAATTTATGGGCGATGATGAGGTGTCGAATACTTGATACGCCCGTCTTTGCAAGTGGCCTTGGAACATGCTGCGAACAAACCACCCCGCCCTTCGGGCACCCCTCCAAAGGAGGGGAATTTAAGCTGCCCCCTGCACGCAAGCAATGCCCTCCCGAATGGCGGGCGAAACACCCATACTCCCAGTAAACACCAGCTTTCTAGTGGTATTAAGTGCCTGTAGAAAATGTCCCATCCTGGATCGTTCGAAGGAAAATGTCATAAAAGACGACAATTTTTGCCAAAAATGATGTCTTTCGCCTTTCACCCACAAGCGATACGAAGTATCGCAGGGGGTGTGGGGGAACGAGTTCCCCCACAAAAAAGAACTCAACAAAGGAAAAACCATGAAAAACATCCTTCTTTCGTGCGCCGGGCGGCGCGTTGAGCTGCTTCAGATTTTGCGCCGCGCTTTGCGGAGCCTGGAGGTTGAGGGGGAGGTTGTTGCGGCCGATGCCCAGCCCTTTGCGCCGGCATTTGTGATGGCTGAGCGCCGGGCGATTGTGCCGCCGATTGCGAGCGAATCGTTTGTTCTAAAGCTGCTGCAGATTTGCGCCGATCAGAACGTGCGCTGGGTGATTCCGACGATTGATACGGAGCTTCCCATTTTGGCGGCTGCCCGCGAGGTTTTTGCAGCGCAGGGCGTGACGGTCATGGTGTCGAGCCCCGAGGTGATTGCCATTGCGGCTTCGAAGCGCGCCACGCATGCCTGGTTTGTTGAACATGGTTTTCCGACGTTTAGCCAAACGACCCCGCAGCAGGCGCTCGCCGATCCAGAGTGGGTTTATCCGTGTTTTGCCAAGCCGAGCGGCGGG
>WQTY01000421.1 GCA_009786045.1 Pseudomonadota bacterium
GATTCTAGGAAGCAAGGAGGCGTGGAAGGGAGCGTACTCTCGTACGTGACCGACCACAACGACGCCGCTGACGACGAAGATGCCCATTTGGGCAACTGCGAGGCGAGTGCGATACGCGGCTACCCCCTATGCGGGGCCTCAATCGCCGGCCCCGCAACGCCCCGCTCAGGCAACACAAAAAAATAAAGTCACCACCGCAGAAGTCAAAATACGGCCAGGAAATAGCTTAAGGAAAAAAGCGGTTTACAAAACAGCCCATGGACGTCAGGGCACAATGTGCCCGCTATGACGACATGGCCAGCCAAAGGCAAGGTCATTCCTGCCTGATCGTGAAGCATAAACACAATTTTTGCAGCAGAAGCACAAAATAAGCTTCCCTTCACCTACATTTCACACTCCCCATCGCTTGACCCAAAGCCATTTTTCACATACCCTTTTCAGCGCCGGCTGGCGGATAGCCGGGAGTACCCCTGTGCCCGCTGCCTGACAAAAAATCCATCTCCGGGTTCTCACCCACCACGGATTAGACACATGAATGCACCCATGCGAAATATGAACATCAGAGACTACGCAAGCCTTCTGGACGACAGAGAACAACGAGCATTTGAACACTTCCATACGCAAAATGCCTATGCTCAGGCCGTCGATCTGCTGATTCGTACAGGGCATGTCAATGAAGCCGTGTCCTATGGCTCATCTCTGAAAATTCTCGACAAGGTTGCGGACATCGCTTTGCAGCACGGCCACTATTGCATCGCAGAAGGCCTCTACCGCGATGTGGGCAACAACACAAAACTCGCTGAAGTCATCGCCGCCCAGGGCAGGCACAGTGAAGCGGCAGAACTCCTGACCCGCCTGCAGCTGTTCGAAAGAGCAGCACAAATGTACGCACGCAACAACGAATTCGATAAAGCCGCCGCACTCTACGCACGCATTCAGCAGTTCATGAACGCTGCCATGTGCTATCAAAAAAGCGGCAACCTGCCAAAGCAGTACGAAATGCAGATCAGCGCCTTCAGGCACGACCTGTACCTGGCCGACGGCGATGTCACCGCCGTCAACGTTTCAAGAATGCTGGCTATTCAGGCCGCGATGGCCTTCCTGGCCGACGAGCGGACCCAACAGCTCGGCCTGCGCGTCCTTCAGGAAACACAGTACCTGAACACAGCTGCACAGCAGCTGGAAGAAGAAGGCAAACTCGCCCTGGCAGCACTTTGCTACGAGAAAAATGAACAAGCCGACAAGGCAGCCATCGCCTTCGAAAAAGCAGGCAACGTCTGCAAAGCCGCCGCCATGTTTCAAGCGCGAAATGACGACGCCGGCGAACTGGCACTCTTCAGAAGACACCAGAAATACTTCTCCTACGGGCGAAAACTCTTCATCCTCAAACGCTTTGACGAAGCCCTTGATGCCCTCAAAGCTATCGATTCTACTGATCCTACATACGCCATGGCCATGGAGCTGCAGGGGGACATCTACAGCAAACAGGGCAAACACGAAGACGCCACCCTCTGCTATGAATCGCTCATGTGGACGGATCTCGCCAAGGACGATCTCTGCCGCGTGGCCTATAAAGCCGCACACTGCTACGAACTGCAGGGAAACTTCGACAACGCTGTCAAACTCTACAAACGCATCCTCGACATTGACCCGAATTTCCACGACGTTGCCGCCCGTCTCCAGGCCTCTGCAGAAAAGCTGCGCCGCAAAACGCCCACACAGACAGATGAAGACCCCAAAGGCCCACCAACAACCACAACAACGACGGCGGCAACACGAGGTGTCCTGCGGCGGGCAACCACCAGCGAACGACGGCGCCCCAACAGCATCACCATCGGCACCACCGAAATCCCAACCATCGGCAACGACCGCTACAACGTCATCGAAGAAGTCGCACACGGCGGCATGGGCCTCGTTTACAGAGCCACCGACACGATTCTCATGCGAACGGTGGCACTCAAAGTGCTGAGCCAAAAACTCAAAGACAATCCCGTGGCGCTTGAGTACTTCATGCGTGAGGCCAGAGCGTCGGCGCAGCTCCAGCACGTCAACATTGTCACCATCTTCGATATCGGTTCCTTCCAGGATGGCACCGTCTACCTGGCCATGGAATTTATCGACGGCAAAACACTCAAGCAGCTCATCACTCAGACGGGGCCGTTTCCAACAAAGTTCCTCGTACAGCTGACCATGCACGCCTGCCGCGGCCTCCAATACGCCCACGACAACGGCATCATCCACCGCGATGTTAAATCAAGCAACATGATGCTCGCTAAAAAGGACAAAACGCTCAAGATTCTCGACCTCGGGCTCGCCAAAGTCGTCAACGAACACGAGCTCGGCTCCACACAGGCCATCGGCACGCCCTATTACATGAGCCCCGAACAGGTCATGGGCACCGAAATCGACTGCCGCTCAGATATCTACTCTCTCGGCGTCACACTCTTTGAACTCTCCACAGGAACCCTGCCCTACCTCAAAGGCGATATCCCCTACAAACACGTTCACGAGCAGGCACCGCTGCTCAGCAGCATCAACCCCAGGATTCACCCGGAACTCGAACAGGTCATCCTCAAGATGCTCAACAAAAAACCCGCTGATCGCTATGCCTCCTGCAATGACGTCATCGCTGCGCTGAAGAAGATCAACTACAAAGACGAATAGGCGGGCCATTTTCAGCAGACGGGCGGCAGATTGCCGCCCCCGCATTTTTGTTCGAAGGCAACCTTTTGATCCACAAAATCCGCAGGGGCGAACTGTGTTCGCCCAGCCAATAGCAGGGTTCCCCCGTGTAGGGGCGGGTCGCGATGCCATTC
>WQTY01000422.1 GCA_009786045.1 Pseudomonadota bacterium
CGCTGCCGAGCCTGGATACTTGCCATAAGTAGAGGATCGTGGCGGGGATGGCGATGTACAAAACATGGCGGAATTTCAGTTTCATATTGCCCATGTCGTGCCCGGAGGTTGGGCGATGCTTACCGGCAGAGCGAATCCCAACAGCGCCGCATAGACTTATGCTTCTTGCCCGGGCGTGGCCCCGAGCAAAGCGCGAACGGATTTGGGGTGCAGGAAGAGTACTTTGCTCCCTGGGTTTCCTGTTTTGCCTGGCGCTCGACGCGTTCCCAATCAGCCTTGGTGGTATTTGACTGCGGGATGCCTCCGCCATCGCTCTTCAAAGTGTTATTCGTATCTGCCAGCGCGCTGCCGGCGCACAATGCCGATGCAGCAAGGGCTGCGATAATGAGCTTTTTCATGGGCGGACCTCTCAGAGGGTAATGAAAGCGCCCATGATAGGAAGGCTCCGGGTTTTGCACTCGGTGTTAAAACAGGCATTTCGCTAGTGGAAAAGTCGCGGAAGACGGCTGACCGTCATCGTGTCACCATTTCATCACCGCCAAAGCAAATCCACGCCGCCCGCAACCGCCAGGCCGTCGTCGGCTCGAAGAATCCCATGTTGCAGGCCAGCTCATCATCGGACAGCCCAAGACCGATCAAGGTGGCGGCATAGGTGTTCCGCAGGGTTTGACCGCAGGCGCGAGCGCCGACGATTCCGGCTTCGCGAAGCACACCGCGGACGGCCCGGAAGATAGTCGACGCATGCATGCCGGCGGTGTCTGAATAAGTCGCCTGACTTCGCCGCGAAGCCTGATCGGCCGGGAACATGAAATCACCTACCCCCGCCCCCAGTTCCCGCCGACGTCGCAACCAGGCATCCATCCCGGCCTGTCCGATCGGCAGCAAAAACGCTTCATAGGGCGCCCCCCCTTTCCTTGGTAGGGAAATGCGCCCTTCGCTGCAATTGGCGCAACTAACAGTCAGGCGCTCCACCGCCCAAACCGTCGCACCTCCACCCATCATCGCTGAACAAATTCCTGCATCGCGCACCCGAAGCCAATCTTGAATTTTTCTTCCCCTTTTTTTCTTCTTTTCACTCCCTTCACTTATCGCCCCATCCCCGACCGGTCGCGCAACAAGCCATTGGCGAATGACATTCTCTACCCTTTCTTTTTCGTTTTCCGAAAGAAATGCTTTCGGATCGTTCTCCCCTCGCCCCAAGTGTTCATAGGCGGCTTGTGTCCCCGGGTTTTCCATAGAGAGTCCAAGCAGGTTGAGATGGGTATAGACCAGCTCAACCAAGCGGAGATACCGCTGACGGTGCGCTTTTTCAATTTTTTCTTCCCGGAAAAACAAAGCAAGATGCCCTGCCACAACTCGATCAAGAGGAATAGAAACAGATTGAAGCCATCTGCACCATTTCCCCCACATAAATTCCTTCACNTCTCTCGTCGAGTCGGCAACGGGATGGACCAACATCCAGGCGGAAAAAGTCGGAACAGGTTCGGAAAGCCAGGCCGGTAAATGATCGAAAAGGCCTCTTGAATGGGAAAGCGGTTGGGTCATGGTGTGGTTCATATCGGGCGGGCTTGACTGTTAGTTGCACTAATTGGATGTTACAGCTTCTTCGCATGCTGTCGCATACTGAAACGCCGCAGTCCTATCCAGAGAGGAAGAGATCACGGCGAAACGAGCATTGTTAGCGTCCTCGCCGTCTTGGTCGCCAGCAATCCCGCCAAGGCATAGACCCAATAGGGCTCAACTTTCTTGGCGTTGCACTGGCGGCCGATCACCGTTCGATGAACGCCCATCTCCTCGGCAAACTCCTTCTGCGTCATCCCCGCTTCCTCGAGGGCACCGCGGAACTCGAATCCTTTCATCATGCTCTTCTCCATTGATGCTGAGTCGCTAATCGCGACGTCAATACGACAAGGCTAGACGCTATTTGCGACGTTTCTAGTCCCGAAATTGCGACACTTTCTACGATGGAGGATGCAGGTGAATTGTTGCTGGGAGTTCAAACGCTGCCTAAAAAATGGGCAGTCCGCCAAACTCCACCACAGCAAAGGCTATTGCGTGGTTTTCCACAGGCAAATCGCCAGCGTTATTCACAGGTTCTGTGGATGAACGAGATCAGTTTGGCACACCTTTTTATGCCCCCTAGGGATGGTCTGAACAAGTGAGGTGGCCACAATTCTGATTCCATCGAATCAATAGGTTACGGCGCATGCAAACCGACAATTTGGACTTATTCAGACAATCCCTAGAGCATTCATTCGCAGGCGGCAACTTTCGCGAAGCCAGAATCATCAATGGTAAGCCCGTACGCAAGGGCTGGTACATCGACCGGCGCACCGGGCACAAGATCGAGACGGACTTGTGAGAGAGCCGGCCCCGGGAAACTGGACAGAGGGCTACGTGATAGCCCTGCTCAGAGCGCGCAGGATTGGCATCCTCCTCGCCACTTCATGCTTTCAATATAGACCTTTGCAACAGCTAATTCCTACAGAGCCATATTTTGCCCAATGTCAAGCTGTCGATCCTTCAGGCGTGAGTCCAGCGCGAATCGCGGCGCAGGCCAGCGCGGTTCGACGGTCAATGAATACCGGCTTGCTGCCGTCCCATTCTTGGCCGCGCTCAAGGCGCTGGTAGGTGGCGAGCGTGATGCCCAAGGCTTCAGCGGCTGCGCGCTGCGGGAATCCCATGTCTTCACGCCATCTTTTCAATTGTTCCGGCGTCATCGCATGGACTCGTCGGCTTTCGCCCGCGCCCAGACGCGGCCGGCTTCTTCCATCAGACGGCCGATGCGCGAATTAAAGGCGTTCGGCTCGCGC
>WQTY01000423.1 GCA_009786045.1 Pseudomonadota bacterium
AGGCAGGCTTCGGGCGTGAGGACAGGGGAGGGTGTCTGGGGTGCACGTGAGGCAAAGTGGATGATCTGCAGCTCCTGGGCCGGCGTCGGGTATCCGAGGCGAAGTCTGAACATAAAACGATCGAGCTGACTGTCGGGAAGCGGGTACGTGCCCTGATCCTCGTGGGGGTTTTGTGTGGCCAGCACGATGAACGGACGAGGAAGGGGGTGCGTTTCGGTATCGACGGTGACCTGGCGCTCCTGCATGGCTTCCAGCAGGGCGCTTTGGGTCTTGGCAGGTGCGCGGTTGAGCTCGTCTGCCAGGAGGACATGCGTAAAAACCGGACCGGGGATGAACTGGAAGGTGCCGTCGTGGAGACGATAGATGTTTGCGCCTGTGATATCCGAAGGTAGAAGGTCTATGGTAAACTGGACGCGTCTGAATGTGCCTGCTATGCAGCTGGCGAGCGTTTGGGCAAGCGTCGTCTTTGCCAGCCCGGGGTTGCCCTCGATCAGGACGTGGCCGCCGGCAATCAGCGCAACGACAAGCGCTTGAATCGTATCATCTTCCCCGACATAGACCTTTGTTATCTCGTTTCGAAACCTGGCAAAAAGTGATTGGCTCATGGTCGCGTGCTGCTCTTTTCTATACATGCAATGGCGAAAGTATTTTGGGTTTGCGGGGACTCTCCGCCGTTTCCTGCGCCATCATAAGGGCAAAGCCTTAGGTTGGGTAGTTGTCATTGTGGGGTTGTGTTGTTTTAGCCGGCCTTTGCTTGGTTACGACATCGACATTGAGGGCGCCAGCCAGGTCAACATCAGAGCCTGGGGCGATGGCGGCGGAACAGTCGAAATCGAAGTTCTTTCTGAACTCTACCGCGCCTTGCCCGAGGTGGGCGTTTGGCTGACGGTTCGCCGCCATGAGGGAGAGGTTGTTTCGCAGCTTCGGGGTGTGACGGATGGGGAGGGGAGGTGGCGCCGGGCGCTGGATCTTAACCCGGGGCGTTATCAGCTGGAGGCAGGCGCAGATCCTCAACCCTATTGGCGATCAGGCCGTGCTTCCCATTTTCTCAGTGTGACGGGGTGCAGAGCAGCGCTGTCGTGGGCACTGGGAGAGGTGACCTTCTGGCCGAATCGATCCAGGCTTGTATTGCGGGTTAGCAGAGGCGAGAGCTGTCCTGCAAAAAACGTGTCCCTCATGGCAAGCCTTTCGCCGCTTGAAAGTCAGCGCACAGAAATTGCCGGCGCCGGGAAGTCTGCCATGCTTGTTTTCGATGCGACGAAACTTCATCCAGGAACTTACACTTTGTCTGTAAAAGTGTTGAATGACAGGGACTTTTTTTCGGAAAGCCTCGAAACAAAACTTGTCGTTTTTGAGACATGGTTTTCGCCCGAATTTGGCCTGGCGCGGCACTGGCGAGGGTTGTATGGATGGGCCAAAGTGGTGGAAGGGATGTGCGATGGCGGTGGATGCGAGGGGTTAATTGCCTGGATGGAAATCCCGGATACGGAGGGTGCATTGCAGCGCTATCGCGGCATCAGCGATGCCGCGGGAAACTATCATTTCGATGGGATCGATTTGCCGTCGGGGCTCTGTGGGATGGCCAGGTTGTGGCGCGATGACGTTGTCGGTGAATCTGCGGCGATCTCCCGTGAGCTTTGCGTGCCGCCCAAAAGTGCCTATGGACGCATTCTGGTTATGGTTGGCGCGGGGCTCCTTTTAAGCAGCCTGCTGATGGTGGCCATACGGCGTCGAAAGCCTCGCCTTGTGGCGCTTCCACCAGCCCCGCCAAAGTCCTGGCCGGAACCATCCTCTTCTGCTGCTGTGACGCCGCTGCGGCGTCAGGATCGGGCCATCATCCAATCCCAGCGAGACTATGTCATACAGTGCTTTAATGCGGTGGCCACGCATCTGTGTCGGCAATCTGTCCCGTGGGGAAGCCGCACACCGGCGGCTTTAATCAAACGCTATGCAGCCCAGGGAGACGACAAAAAAAACACCGAGCTCCTGCATTTTTTCAACCTCACCCAGGAAGCACTCTTCTCACCCGGCTTCATCGATCCGGCCAAAGCCGAAGAAATCTATGCGCTGGCGGCGCGTTTGGTGGGGAAGTAGGGAGTTTTTNGTGGGGGCAGCCGCCCCCTACGCCGCTATCGGCGTAAGGGCGGTTCGCGAACCGCCCCTACATGGCCGATACGCGTCTACCCCCGCTGCGGGGCTCAATCGCCGCCCCGCAACGCCCGCTTTTTGGTTTTTTCGTGGGGGGCAATGTTCCCCACTTCATAAACTCCCTTTGCCTTTTTCAGCAGTTTGATACTTTTGCGCACTGCTATTGGGTTTGTCTGGAGTGGTCATCTGTAACAGCCCTGCATCAAGCAACGGTTTCAAAATGCTTTTTCGAAAGTGTTCTCTGTCAGACAAACCTGCGAACTGTTGGATTTCATCTCTTGAGCGCGGCTCACGACAGAATTCGAGTAATGCTATTATCCTATCGTCGAAGAGTACAACTTGCGGGGTGACTTGGGGGGTGACTTGCGGGGTATCATTTCCACACGTTTTTACAGTCTGATACTTTTGTGCACTGCTATTGGGTTTGTCTGGAATGGTCATCTGCAACAGCCCTGCATCAAGCAATGGTTTCAAAATGCTTTTTCGAAAATGTTCTCTGTCAGACAAGCCTACGAACTGTTGGATTTCATCTCTTGAGCGCGGCTCACTACAGAATTCAAGTAATGCTATTATCCTATCGTCGAAGGGTACAACTTGCGGGGTGACTTGCTCGGTGACTTGCGGGGTAACTTGCTCGGTGACTTGGGGGGTAGCTTGGGGG
>WQTY01000424.1 GCA_009786045.1 Pseudomonadota bacterium
CTCCCCGCCCTTCAGGGGCGGGTCCGCGCATACGCACCGCCCCCCTCCGCCTGCGGCGCGCCCGCATGGGGAGAGGGCGCCTGTCATGCGCCCTCCCGCTTGCAGCGACATCAAAGACCACCACAGGCGACTTGCCGGACACATGTTGACACCAGCACGCTCAGTGTACGACATCAAACCACATTTCACAAGCAATCAGGGGCGCGATAAATCGCGCCCCAAAAACAACGTTAGGGCGCGGTTTACCGCGCCCTAAAACGTCAAAACAATTTAGCGGCCACAACGCGACGGGATAAAGTACCAATAGTAACCAAGTTCATCCCACCAGTACTCGCCGTCAAATGTCCAGAACAGGTGCTCATCATCCGCACTCATGACCTCGTTGATCTGTCTCTGGAACTCAAGGATGGCATTCGGATCCTGCGTCTTGAGATCAACGCGCTGCGCAAACTTCTCCGTCGTCTCGATCTCAATGTCGAGGGCCCGGTTTGAAAGGTCACGCAATTCATCCTGCAAACGCTCAAGGCGCTCTTTGCCCTTTTTACCCACATCGACAATCGACAACATCCTGACGGCTTCAAGTTCCTGCTTCATTGCCTGGCCCAGAGATGAATTCGCAATCCCCGCTGTTGAAGCAATGCGCTGCACTTCCTCATCAAGCAAATTGATATAGGACAAACCACGAAGAAGTGCACGATCCTGAACAGCGGCATTCAACACCTGCTGCAGTGTCGGATCGTAGGAACCCCTGCCGGCACGGCTGACCATCTGGAGGAATTCGTAAACCTCCTCCGGCTGGAAAAGACGCGCCACAAGCCTGTCGATCTGATCCTTAAGCGGCCCATAGGCTGCCTTATAGTCGGTCAGAATGTCGACGACGCGATCGTAGTGGCAGTTCGTGTAGTATATCGTCGCCTGAAGCAACATGGCCTCGGGATAGTACTTGTCGCTGAAGAAGGGGCTGTTGAGCGTCAGCAGCAGACCCAGCGCCTTGCCAAAGTTGTCCACGCGATAGTAAGCCCAGCTCGCCTCAAAGAGCGAGTCAAGCCACATGCGGCTGTCGCGGGAGAAAGCATTGTAATACTTGATGGCTGTGCTCCAGGAATTGCTCGCTTTCTCGCGCTCGCCCATCTTCCAGAGCGTCGCCCCGACCTGGTAAAATACCCGCGCAAGCGCCATCACGGTGAACTCGCGCAAACGGCTCTCTTCCGACGACAGCCGGCCTGCTTTTTCCCTGTCCTCAAGCCAGCGCAGAACCTCTCTGAAGGAGTCCACCGCCTCCTGACCCTTGTTCTGGCGAACATAGGTCACGCCTTCGAGATAACGGGATCTCGGATAAAAGACGCTGTCCCTTGCCACGTGACCGACGAAGAAAACCACATCGTCGAGCTTCGACTCGCGATAAGCGGCCATGCCCAAAAGATACCCGACCTCCGAGTGCAGTGCCGGGGGCACCTCCACCGGGAACTTGTCGAGGAAGTTGTCATAAACTCGGGAAAAACGGCGAGGCTCACCGGGAAGCTCGCGGCCTATCAAAACCAGAAACGGCAATGCCGCATCAAATTCCTTGCTGCCCGTTCCCTGCTGAAGAACCATATCGAAATGATTCAGCGCGGACTGATAAAAACCCAGCTCGAAAAGTGCACGCCCAAGCTCAAAGTGCAACTGCGCAGCAATCGCAAACGAAGCATCATCGCCCACGGCTATCGTATCGTGAAGCAGTTGTGCCGCCTGAGCAAACTGTCCGGCATCAATCAGCTGACGCGCCTGCGTGTACTGGGCATAGGCAGACGAAGAAGTATCAACCACAACAGCTGCGGCCGGCGCAGAATTGGCGCCAAAATCAAAACCGCCGCCATCCGCGTCATCATCGGTCCCAAAATCAAATCCCTGCCCAAAAGCCAACGACGGCGTCAGCAACGCTCCCAATAACAACGCCGTACGAATGCCACGTAATCCACTCTTAAACTGCATGCCTGTACTCCTTAGCTCTCAGCTGGCGCGCTCAGACTTCGCCCCGGATGTCGAACACTGAAACATAAGTGCCGCCGCAGCATCAAACCACTATTCGCACTTTTTGTCAATCACACCATTGGCCCTGTCACGAATTTGTCCCCGCCCCTGCCGTGAGATGCGCAATGGCCTCAGAAGCAAGCCTTAAACCAAAGGCTCCCGTCACCGTCACAAGACTTCCAAGGGCTGGACGCTGAATGCTCCCAGCCGGTGGCTCCTCCCCATGGCACCGGGAAAAATGCGTCTCCTCTGCGGCCTCTTCCACCGAATACACACACCTCACCCCGCGCTCGACGCCAAGCGCCCTGAGGCGCTTCCGAAGACACCGCGCCAACGGGCAAACCGCCGTCTTCGAAATGTCACCCACCCGAATCGCCGACATATCGCGCTTGCGCGCCGCCCCCATGCTGCTCAATACCGGCACGCCCGCCCTGACACAATGCGCCAGGAGCCCGGCCTTCGCTTCGAGCGTGTCTATCGCATCGATCACAAGATCAGGCAGCACGCCGTCCGAAAATGCCCCCGTCACACGCCCATAAGAGGTTTCGTCAACAAAGATGTTCACTGCCTCCACATCAAGCACGGGGTTAATCGCCAATAAACGCTCACGCCCCGCCTCGACCTTCCTGCAACCCAGCGTCGATGCCAGCGCCCCAATCTGGCGGTTCACATTCGAGGCCTCAAAGCAGTCGGCATCCATGATGCGAATGTGACCCACGCCACTTCGCACCAGTGCCTCAACCGCAAACCCACCTACCGCACCATAACCCACCACCACAACGCGAGCAGAT
>WQTY01000425.1 GCA_009786045.1 Pseudomonadota bacterium
GCGATTGAACATGCGCCAGTTGCCGGATTATACGTGGCATTAAACTCACCCCTATACATCGAATAGGCGTACTTTACGCTGCCCCCGACCACTGTCTCTTCAACGTTAAGCTGGTAGCCCGTTTTGCAGATGCATATCCTCGGGGCATTCGCCTCGGGCAGACCGTTGTACTCATTGATGGAGAAATAACCATTATTGCCCATATCCACGGGCTCTTTGAACTGCCGGGACTCCTCATCCGAAACCCAGATGATGTACTTAAGGGCCTGATCGCGGAGAAAACAGCGGGACATGCCTGCACAGGCAGGACTCATGTGGTTATAGAAACAGCCATAGCCCTGAAGGGTCATGTCCGAGCACCTGGGATCCGAAGGATTGGAGCCCGTCTCCGGGTCGCACAATCCCCTGATTTGATTTACGGTGGCTGTCGTATTCGCACAGTAGGCAAGTTTTGTGTCAAAGACATCTGTCAGGCGCTGAAGCGCTACGACACCACTTCGGAACCCATCCTCTCGTCCCCAGCCGCAGATGTTCTTGCCGCTCGTGCCAAAGCGAGTACAGGCCCCCCACTGACTCACCATTGCAGGGAATTCCGTTTTGAGTCCACTGGGATTTGTGCTGAGGAAGCCCCAGGGAGAAACCCTGTGGCGCAAAGCCATCGGATTGAAATAATCTGCCGGACTTCGGCCAGTGGCACCACCAACAGCCGCAGGCCACTCTTCTACGACAAAAGCATCTGTCGTAGTTACAGCTACGCGATAGTCGATGCCGCTCTCAACCAGCCTGTCAACGAACAGACCCGCTGTTCTGGCAACGTTCTCAAGCTCGTCAGCCATCGATCCAGAGTTGTCAACAACCCAGATAAAGTCAACCATGCCCGTGGCATCGCCAAAGCGCATCGACTGACACACAAATCGCCGGAATGCAACGTAATCGGAGGAAGCAACCATCGTGCCGGAGATGACATCATCCATGCGGTTGTTCGCTGCAACGCTGGCCTGGAGGTTATCGTCACACGCAACTGCCATGCCATAGATGACATAGGCCTCACTGCCAGAGGTGTGAATAGAGCGAGACAAATAAACGCTTGCCTGTGCACCATCCACACCGCCGCTGCAGAGCGTCCTTGAAGTGGCCGCCTTGACACCACTATAAAGCGGCCAGACCAGCGCATCGCGGAATTCCTCTATGCTCTTGCCCGCCTTAAGTTCGACTGTATACTTCAGACGCTGTACACGGTGATCGGGAACCACCTGCAATTCTTTATGATAGACGGCATTCTCAAGCCATGCTCCCAACGGCACACTCGCCGTAAAATTCGACGCTTCGATAAAACTGTGAATGACGTCATTGTTTGCCGGGAACGCAGTTGCAAACAAGATCTTGCCCTCGTACGCATGGCCGCGGACAAAGAACCCATGCACACCGGTTGCACTATCGTCAAAAGTGGCAACCTGACCGCCATGAAGGGTGTAGTTGAGACCGTCGAAATTGGCAACGCGCATTCTGTTGAATGGTGTATCAATACCCTTCATCTTGACATAATCACAGACGAGCGCCCGTGCAGCGGCTTCGCCTCCGGCAACGTCTGGTACCGAACTGGGATCGTTGGGATCGGTCTCGCCCAGAATCGTCTCGATCTTACCGTCGCGGTTAAGATCTTCCATGCCATCGGGCACGCCGTCACCGTCCGTATCCGCATTGCAGGGATCCCAGCCTGCTGCGATCTCAATGCCATTGGGAATGCCATCGTTGTCCCAATCCTCACCAGGATACATGGCCGCACACTCAAGCGTACAATGCTCAGGGCCACGACAATGTTCGGAAGAGAAGCAGCCAGGATGACCAAGGCATTCCTCACGGCCGCATGTCCCGGCTGTATAGCTGCACCTGAGACACTTACCCTCACAGTTCGGGTCTAATTGGCACTTACTCTCCGACGATACACACTGACACCATGTCAGGGCCTCGCCTGCACTGCATTGCATCAGCGACAGGCAACTGTCTTTAACCCTGCACTCTGGCGGAACATTAGGAACGCCGCTCTCTACACAAGGCCTCCCCGGGACTGGGCAAACATACCCTTCCTCAACAACCTTGCAATCCGCCGAACAGCCATCGCCGGACACCGTATTGCCGTCATCACAGGCTTCCCCAACATTCAGGATGCCATCTCCACAGCGGCCCTTCCCAATCCACACACAGGGCTCCCCGGGAATTGGGCAATCAAACTCAGACTCAACCTGCGAACAATCCGCTGAACAGCCGTCACCGGATACCGTGTTGCCATCATCACAGGCCTCACCCTTATCCAGGATGCCGTCTCCACACTGTCCTTTGTCATCATCACAACCAAACACAAGGCACGTGCCCAACAAACAAACCACCCAACGCCAATGACTAAATTCTCTTCTCATTGCCCCACCTCCTGCGTACATTGTGACCCGACCAGACCAAACGCAAGTGTAGCACCTCCCTGGCAATACTCAAACAATATGGAATGTTTTTGTCCAGAGCCAGGTTATAGCGCCCCGAAGTCAGGGATCACATCATCGCCATCGGCATATTCGCGCAGCAATCCCAGCAATAACATGATGATATGCGGTATTGAGTGCCCGTAGAAAATGTTTCGCCCTTCAGCAATAAATCCCATCGACCATAAACACGGCATCACGATCCGCATAATGGAGCACGCCCCTGGCAACACGGACATCGGGCATAAGCCTGGGGTGATAGACGTAGTCGATGTGGCAGACGTGCTGAGGGGAGGTAAAATCGGCGGGTGAGGT
>WQTY01000426.1 GCA_009786045.1 Pseudomonadota bacterium
ACGAAGATGCCCATTTGGGCGACTGCGAGGCGAGTGCGATACGCGGCTACCCCCTATGCGGGGCCTCAGTCGCCGGCCCCGCAACGCCCCGCTCGCAGGGCAACCGAAAAGTCAAAGTACATTGATATTGCTGCGTTATTGCGTTCGCTGGAGCGCCGGAGGTGCGACGACGTGAATAACCATCGTAGGATATTTCATGACTTTCAGCCTCAAATCAATACATGTGGTTGAATGTATGCATTTTATGCACAATAAAATAGAAATGCTGTTGAATATTGTGATAAAAATTAATTTTATGGCGATATCGCTATTTTTGATAGTGAAAAGTGAATTTTATGATAACGTCACGGCGTTTATGCTTTTTATCCCGCTGGGTAAATCGTTTGTGTGTGTCCGTACGCCCGTGTTGCCGGTAGGGTTCCGGTAGGTCGATACGGTTTTTATGTTAAGGAGAAAAAAAATGGCGCGAGTGTACAATTTTTCGGCAGGTCCATCGACGTTACCGGAATCCGTGTTGGAGATCTGTGCCAAAGAAATGATGGATTGCCATGGTACAGGCCAGTCAGTCATGGAAATGAGCCACCGTTCGAAGGCATACGAGCCCATCATCGAAGGTTGTGAGGCGAAAATACGCGAACTCATGCAGATCCCGGATAATTATAAGGTTCTGTTTTTACAGGGTGGCGCGAGCCTGCAATTTGCCATGATTCCCCTCAACCTGAAGCAAAAGGGCAAAGTCGCTTTCGTCGATACGGGCGTTTGGGCCAAAAAAGCCATTGATGAAGCCAAACGCTTTATGGATGTGGTCGATGTCGTCGCCTCATCGCGCGATAAAGGCTGCAACTACATCCCTCACATTCCCGAAATCAAGGGTGATTACGATTACGTTCACATTACGATCAATAACACGATCGTTGGTACAAAATGGGGTTACCTGCCAGACACGGGCGATGTACCTCTGGTGGCGGATATTTCGTCATCCATTTTGTCAGAGCCTCTGGACGTGTCCAGGTTTGGCCTCCTCTATGCCGGCGCACAAAAGAATCTTGCACCCGCAGGCGTAACACTCGTCATCATTCGCGAGGATCTGATCCGCGAAGATTTGCCCAACACCGTGCCAACGATGCTGCGCTACGATACCCACGCCAATGAAGGTTCCATGTTCAACACCCCGCCCACCTACACGATTTATGTCATGGGCCTCGTGCTGGATTGGATCAAAGCCAACGGCGGTGCCGAGGGTATGGCAAAACGCAACTACGAAAAGGCAAACCTCTTCTACGATCACCTCGAAAAATCCAGCTTCTATCGACCAACCACTGCCCTCGACAGCCGATCGATCATGAACATCCCCTTCGTCTTTACCGAAGAGGATGCCGAAAAGGTCGCCGCGATGAACAAGAAGTTCGTTAAGGAAGCTGCTGCCGCTGGTCTGGTTAATCTGGCTGGCCACCGACTGGTGGGCGGCATGCGCGCCTCCATGTATAACGCCATGTCGCTGGAAGGCGTCAAAGCTCTGATCGCCTTCATGGACAAATTTGAAGCGGAGAACAAGTAATGTACAAAATTCAAACTTTGAACAAAATTTCAGCCCAGGGCCTCTCACTCTTTCCCGCGGATAGGTACACCATTGGTTCAGATCTCAGTGACGCAGACGCCATTCTGGTTCGCTCTGCCGATCTGCATGAGATGACGCTGGATGCAACCGTCAGCGCCATTGCACGGGCCGGGGCCGGCGTGAATAACATCCCCATCGCGCAATGTACGCAGAAAGGCATCGTTGTCTTCAACACCCCCGGGGCAAATGCCAATGCCGTGGCGGAACTCGTTCTGCTGGGACTTCTCGCTTCAAGCCGCCCCATCATTCGCGGTGCTGCCTGGGAAAAATCGCTCATCGGTCACGGCGACGAAATCCCCAAGATGGTCGAAAAGGGCAAGTCGCAATTCGTCGGACCCGAGATCAAAGGCAAAACGCTGGGCATTATCGGTTTGGGTGCCATCGGTTCAATCGTGGCTAACGGCGTTCTGGCGCTTGGCATGGACGTCATAGGCTATGATCCGTTCCTGACAAAAGAAGCTGCTGCCAAACTCGATCCGCGTATGCTGACGACAACGAATCTCAACGATGTCTACGAAAAATCCGACTATCTCAGCCTCCATGTGCCGCAGACCCCAGACACGAAGCACATGATCTCTTCCGAAAGCATCGCGCTCATGAAACACGGTGTCCGAATCATGAATTTCTCACGCGCCGGCCTGGTCGATACCGCCAGCCTTGTGGCTGCCCTCGAAGCAGGAAAAGTCGCCTGCTACGTAACCGACTTTGGCGATGAAAAACTCCTTCAAACCGAAAATGCCATTTGTCTGCCGCACCTGGGCGCTTCGACCCCAGAGGCCGAAGAGAACTGCGCCTATATGGCCGTCAACCAAATCGTCGATTTTCTCGAACAAGGCAACATCGTCAATTCCGTCAACTTCCCAAAAATCACACTTGATGCAGGCCAGGCCGCACAAAGGTTCACCATCACTGCGCTCGGCAACGCTGACTTCGAAGCACAGATCCGAAAGGCAATTTCAGGCATCACCGCGTTAGTCGCCAAGACACGTGACACAGTCTCCTACGCCATCGTCGAAGTATCGGCAGCGATCGATACCCATGCCATCTCCGGCATCGACGGCCTCGTCGGCATCCGCGTTTGTAGGTAGTTTTTTCTGTGGGGGAGCGCTCCCCCACACCCCCTGCGTGCCTCCCCTTTTAGGGGAGGTGGCGGCGAAGCCGACGGAGGGG
>WQTY01000427.1 GCA_009786045.1 Pseudomonadota bacterium
GAGGCAAAGGGGCGAAAGCCCCGTGGCCGGACACAATCCTCTATCACAAAAAAAAACGCTTTGGAATACTGGCTCGGGAGCGCTCGTTCCCGACGGACGCCGGGTTCTTTTTTTCGTAGGGGAACCCGTTCCCCCACACCCCCTGCAATGCTACGCATTGCTTGTGGGTGAAGTGGCAAAGAGCATCGTTTCTGGTCACATACCTCGCATGGCGAACGGAGGCGAATCCACTTGTGCTTGCAGGAGATGCAGAGAGGGCGAATACTGAATCGTTGAGAGGCAGAGAACTCACCCCTCAAGCTTTCCCGTTTCTGCGCTTTTCCAGGAAGGTTGCCAAAGTCGCACGATCATTGCAGTTCATGAGTGCCTCTTCGTGGGCGTCGATGAAGGACAGGGGCTGGCTCGAAACAAAATCGCGAAGCGTTCGAAGCCCTGGCGACAGTGCGCGAAGCCTCTTAATGGCCAGCGGAGAAAAGCGGAGAGGATGGCCGGGCACGTTGCCATAGGACAGTGCCGTCAATGGGGAAAGCGGTGCTTCTATGAGACGGCGCAAATCCCCCACAGTCACGCCGACACAATCTACTGGCCAATGAAGCACCCAAAAACCGGGTGGGATCATGCCAAGACCACAGCAAAGCGATTCGAGCATATATGTCGTCGGCCAGTGCGCGTTGAAACACCATGTGACCTCAAGGTTCGCATGACAATGCATCACGCGCTCGGACTCACTGCCCACCACGACAACGATCTTCTCAACCCCTGCCTGAATAAGCGAAACCACGATTGACTCAAGAAAGGTCTCGCGCTCAAGCATGCAAAGGGCTTTATTTGAACCCATGCGTGAACCAGCGCCTGCTGCACAGATTACCGCTGCGACACGCATGGTCAAATGCCAGATACTACTTCTCGCCGGGCAGAGAAATATCGATGGTGCCCTGCTTCTCTTCGTACTGAACGATGCCGTTAGAAAGAGTCACGGCCAGGCGCTTGGCCTGCTTGGGGCTCATAATGATGCGGGAATGAACCTTGACCGGGTTTTGGCCAGGCTGCACAAACGCAAAATCAAGGATGAACTCGCTGTCCATGTTGCTCACAATCGCCAGATTGGCATAGATGCCCTGGGCAATTTGCTCGTTGATCTGGAACTGTAGACTCTGGGGCTGTTTTTTTTCGTCTGCCATGAGAAAAAATCCTGTTAGCATGAAGGTTATGGAAGATGCCGACATTAAATTGCCGAGCTCAGAGAGCCTAACGCATAAAAAAACAAAGATAAAGAAAAAATCCTTTGCGAGGGGAGGTGGTGGCGGGCACCCAAGGGGCGCTTTGCGCCACCTCCCTCAAAGAGGGAGGCATCGACGGAGGGGTTCGCGTGTCGCTTGTGGGTGAAGTGGCAGAGTACTTCGTTTGAAGCCACATACCTCGCATTGCGGGCAGAGGCGGAGCAGCTCAGTGACGTTTGCAGTTCCAGATTTGGTGGGAAGGTACATGTAAGGGCGGCAATCTGCCGCCCGTTCTGCGGTAATCCATACACCCGTCTTTAGGCATATTGGCGCAGCACCCCACGGATCGCACCGAGTATGCGAAACTCGTCAACCTCTCCGGGATGAATGACGATCGGTTCCATCTGGGGGTTGCTTGGGATGAGATAGATGACCCCCTGTCGTTTTTCATAACGCTTGACCGTTGCACTGCCATCGACGAGTGCTGCAATAAGTTCCCCATTCTCCGCGGTCTCCTGCGGGCGAATGAAAACGATATCACCCGGCATGATCCCGTCCCCAATCATACTCGTGCCACGCACCCTGAGCGCATAGACACCATCTTGCCCACGACAGAAAATGCCCGCATCCAGGAGGAGCGTTTCTTCGATGTGCTCCTCTGCCAGAATGGGATTACCTGCCGCAATACGGCCAAGGACGGGGATCGGACGCACACGCAGGCACTCGCTTTCTTCCACGCGCTGTCCTCGTGCGCTGGGTGATGTCACCGCTGCCTCGACGGTTGTTCCCAACACCTCGTCGTCTTCATCTTCGGAAGTGACGAAAATGTCTTCGTGCGGTACCAGGGGTCTTAAAGCACGGCTCTTGGCGCTGTCCTTCGTCAGAAAACCCTTGCGGATGAGGGCCTTGAGATGCTCGGACACCCCATTCGTCGACCGAATATCGAATGCCTCTGCGATTTCGCGGATCGTCGGCGGATACTGGTTCTCTTCGATGTAGTCTACGATGTAGCGATACACATTGGCCTGGCGGCGGGTAAGATTTCTGGCCATGCTTGCCTCCGTTGCGAATCTTTTTCCAAAAACGCCCGCGTCTTTGCGGCAGGAACTGCATCAAATGCGCCCTCTGAACAGATATGCATAGTGAAGCAAAGCCAGATTTGCAATAAAAAAATGTACAGTATGTTCATGTTAATTGTAAAAAATACATGAGCATTTGTTTCCAAAAGACAATCGTGGGTGGGCGAATTATCAGAGACGGGCGACCAGGGCGGTCACCCCTACAGCATTGTTGCGGGTGGTGTGGTCACGAAACGATTTGTTTGCCACGGTGAAAACCAGATTTGTTTGGCAATTTATATTGCAAATGATGATTTTGTAGGGGCGACCGTCCCTGGTCGCCCGCTTGTTGCAAACATTCGCCCGTTTTTATTGAATGATTGCCCGTTTCAGATGAAAAAACCGCAAAGAGCGGGGCGTTGCGGGGCCGGCGACTGAGGCCCCGCTATGGGGGTAGCCGCGTATGGCCGCATGCGGCCATAGCGGCGCAGGGGG
>WQTY01000428.1 GCA_009786045.1 Pseudomonadota bacterium
GGGCACACATTTATCCTGTGTGCACTGTCCATTCTGGCAATACGTATCCGGGCCGCACTTTCCGCAGCTTCCCCCGCAGCCATCGTCGCCGCAGGTTTTGCCTGCACAATCCGGGCGACACTGGGTGGCAAGACACTGGCCGTTTGTGCAAATGGTGCCGATGGCACATTGACCGCACGAACCGCCGCATCCGTCCGGGCCGCACGACAGGCTGTCGCACTGGGGAAGGCAAGTGTGTTTTTCATTGTCCTGGCAGCCTGCCCACGTGACGGCAAAAAGCAGACAGCAGCAGAGGATGAGTGTTCGTGTAAGCAGTAACAGAGGCATGCTGAATCCGGGCGCCAGTATCGCCGATGAATGAAAATGCTCTAAAAGAGACGGTTGCACATTTCCGGCTTGCCTTCTTTTTGGATTTTCGGGCAGGTCAGCTGATCAATGCGCTCCAGGCAAGTCCGGCCGAGCTCCCGGTTAAAGTGATCATTGTATACTGAACAAACGCCGACAACGACCTGCACGCAGTCCGCCTCGGTCTTTGCCTTCAGCAGACCACAATGCCGGAAGCCATCTGCCCCGCACGAAGCACACTGCGTGCACAGAGAAGCCGCTGCCTGCTGGCAGAACCTGACGTGCTCATTTTCGCAGCCTGTCAGCCCTGATACCAGCGAAAAGCATAACGTGGAGACAAAGAGGAAGCACTTTGCGCCCGAACGGCGGTTCCTGGCATGATGATGCATAGACAAGCCCTGGCTGAGGCAGCCACACCGATAAAGGCTGCGATGGATGGATAGCAGGCAAACGCCAAAGTTCCCCTGGTGGCGTCTTCGAAGAGGGTAACACCTTAACTAGTCGCCCAAAACACCGAAATCAATATAATCTACCGTCAGGCGGACTCAAACACGAATCGCTTTCTCAAGGCGCACTTCTTTAGTAGGGTGTATGAATATGGCGATACAGCAACTCATTCTCATTTCCGGCATGGGCGGGAGCGGTAAGACGACGGCACTTCACACGCTCGAAGACCTCGGCTTCTACTGCATGGACAATTTTCCCCTCGTGCTGCTGTCAGACTTCATGAAGCGCTTTGGGGCTCACCCCGAGGTTCACCGGCTTGCCGTCAGCGTGGACATTCGCGAGCGCCTCTACCTTGGCAAGGCGCCCGAGGCGATACATCAGCTCCGGGCAGAAGGGTGTTCACCGGAACTCCTGTTTCTCGATGCCAGCGACAGCGTGCTCCTGCGCCGATACAAAGAAACCCGGCGCATACATCCGCTTGATATGGCGGGCAGCGATATGGCTTCCGCGATTAAGCTCGAACGAGAAACGCTCAAATCCCTCGAACCCTGTATCCAGACCTATCTCAACACTTCGTCCATGACGATCCACGCATTGCGCGCCTGGGTAAAGCAGCGCTATGCCGAAAGCGACTATCGAATGCGCGTGGCCATTGTCAGCTTTGGCTATAAAAATGGCATTCTCCAGGATGCCGATCTCGTCTTTGATGTCCGATTTCTCAATAATCCCTTCTTTGTCCCGGAGCTTTCGCGGCAAAGCGGCCGCGATAAAGCCGTTCAGGCATACGTATTTCAGGATCCCGATGCCGGCATTTTTCTTCAAAAAACGCTCGATTTTTTGCATTTTCTGCTGCCAAAATATGCCGGCGAAGGCAAGCACTACCTGACCATCGCCATTGGCTGTACTGGTGGACAGCACCGAAGCGTTGCCATTGTCGAAGCCATTTACGAAGCCATGGCAAAGGAAACATCGCCATTCTCCTGGCAAAAAAGTCACCGGGATATGAAAGCGCCCGAGTGATGGGATTATACCCGCAGGTGCAGCAATGCAGGAACAGGGTGCAGTGTGGGCAAAATTTTTGTGATGCAGCCATACCTTGAATAGTCTTGCGCGATGCTCGTTAACAGTGATAATTTACCCGCAAGTAGTATGACCATGGGTGTCGTACCCGGCTACGACGTGGGTTGCCCTTGCAGAATGAGGTAGCATGATGAAAGATGTATTGTTTAACCTGAAGAAACGTCTCGGTTTGAGTTTGCTGGCCATGATGGTGCTGGCGCTGTTTGTCTCCGCCAGCCCGAAGCAGGCCAGCGCAGAGATCGATTTGATCGGAAGCGTTGGTTACATGGGGCATTATATTCCAGATGGGCCAAACTGGCATGGCGTCAATGCGACAATCAGTGCCGGCTACAATTGGGGCTGGATCGGCGCCAGCGTCGATCAGCATCTCAGCGGCGTTTTTTATGACCTTGACCACTTTGGTTTACAAAAGACCTTTGTTGGAATCACCACGTTCAACGCAAAAATTAATATCGATCTTCCGGTACTTCCGCGAATCTGGGTTCAGGCAGGCATTGGGGCGGCGTATGGTGATGAAGGCAGCGATGCCAACTTCGCCGCAAAATTTGGCGCAGGCGTGACGTTTGGCATCATACCGAAGTTTTTGGGATGGGGTCTGGATTTCGCCTACATCCTCACCACGAAGAACTCTTTTGAGACCCATTTTATCACCGCTGGCGTGCACATTCGCATCACACTCCCGATCTAGTGTTTCGGTGGCCTCTGTCTGTTCGGGAGAGGATAGTTCTCCCGAACCACCTGCATGCATCATTAAGGGCAGACACGCAGGTCTGCCCCTACGGTTTTTGAAGGGGGCAGCCGCCCCCTGCGCCGCTATCGCACTCGCCTTATCACTGACGGCAGGGTCGCGGCGTCGAAATGGTGCAGATTCCAGGAAGCAAGGAGG
>WQTY01000429.1 GCA_009786045.1 Pseudomonadota bacterium
TGGCGCGAATCCCGCCTGCCGAACCCCGACACACAATGCCCCCCCATGGGCATTGACAGAGTTACGCCCATTGCCATTGCAGGCATTAAAAACAATGACACAATTATGCTGCCACACGAACAAGGCAAAACGCTGAACCTCAATGTGTCGGTAATTGGCGGAACCGGAGAAAGATGGTGGTTTCTCAATGCCAGACCCATAGGCATGACTACAGGAACGAACCCACTGCACATCGCCATCCATATCCATGGCGAATATATGCTCAGCGTTCTCGACGAAAGCGGCGCAGTCGCAAAAACAGCTTTCAGTGTCGTTCCCTGATAGATTTCACTTCTTTCCTTCACAACCTTTTTTTCATAATTGTGCAGTTTTTTTGTCAAACGTCCAAAAAACTGCCCTTTTAGATATTGAGACGTCCACGCTGAGGTGTTCGTGGATGCCGCAAACAACGCACCAAACAAGGAAACTGCCATGTACACAAGAGACTCGCCCCATATGTCTTCCCCTGCATTCGTTAGCCTGGTCGATTCCATTCATTAAGAAGTTTATGCATTTTTTCCAGGAGGTACTCATGTCGATGAGCAAGGCCATTATTATTGGGCGTTTGGGTCGGGATCCGGAGTTAAAAATCACAGCAGGCAATCTCGAAATCACAACATTCCCAATGTGCAGCCACGTAAAAAAGTCCGGAGGCCGGGAGGAAGCACACTGGCACAACGTCACTGTCTTTGGCAAACAAGCCAACAACTGCCAGAAGTACCTCCATAAAGGCGCACTCTGCTGTGTCGAAGGCCGGCTCGAAACGCGCTCTTACGAAAAAGAAGGCAAACGCCACACCACACACGGCATCGTCGCAGAACGCGTTACCTTCCTGAGTTCACCCAGGAAAAAAGCAGAAACGGATGCGGCGAAAGGCCACGAAAATGTGGCAATCCCCTTCTAGAACCGAGAACCCCGAAGGACAAAGCCAGCCTTGCCCTTCGAATACTGCAGGATGGCCAAATCGGTGTTAACAGCGGTGAACAACTGAACTTTCGCGGGCTCTTCCGCCGGGAAGAGCGCCATTCTCTCATTCGTCTTCATCTTCGTCTTCTTCATCTTCTTCATCTTCGTCTTCTTCATCTTCTTCGTCTTCCGCTTCCTCGAGTTTATCAAGGCACTTCTGGAGGCGTTGCTTGATATCGTCGCTGGGGTTACGTTCCAACAATACCGTAAACAAATCATCCATGCCTTCTTCCTCCAGATACTCCATGCTATAGGCTTCCAGCAGATAGATCAGCGCTTCGTCAGTGAAATCAGGGAAGTACTCGTCAATTAACTGATCTTGCACGGTGTCATCGTAAGCGCGATGGCCGGCGTCGTAGTATTCCCCGGCTTTCATAAAGGCGTCGGCGATCTGCTTCTGCGCGGCGGTGTCCCCGCGGCGGTTAATTTCGCCAACGGCGTCCAGTGATACCTGATAATTTGCGTACATTTCATAAAAAGAGATCACAAACAGGTCGACAAGCGATTGCGCGGGCAGTTCCTCGCCGTATTGTTCCATGATATCGTCCAGAAACGGGACTTCGGTTGGATTGTCGCTTTCATCATACTCAATACCGAAAAATGTGGTAATGGCGTCGGTGAATGCCCGCAGTTTGGCGATTATTTCAACCGCTTCTTGCAACGTTTCGGGTTCTGAGATCGAACCAACAGTCTGCGCCTGTGCGATTGCTTCTTCCACAGTGAGGCCCTGCATCATCCCCCTGAATATGGGCTTTTGCCGGTGCGCATCAAAGTCTGAATCGCCAAAAGCGCGTCTGCTTTTGCCGTTTGTCATGGCAATCTGGATGTACTTGTACATCAAATCTTCATTGCTGCCAGCCGTGGCAAAATAACAGGCCAGGTTGAACGGCAGCACATCCCTTTGGGGTATTATCGCCATGCTCAGCTCGGCAACCTTTTTCGTGATGTCCAAATGACCAGACACCATAGACACTGCTAACGCCTGCGCCAGGACTCGCTCTCTGGATACATCATCAAGCGCGATATTATCTAGCACCTCAATCAAATCACAACACTCGTCGTAGCGTTTGTTGTTGACCATTTCCAGATACCAGTCGGCAAACTTAAACTTGCCGTCCGGCTCAAACTTGGAGATTTTAAGTTCGGCAATGGCGTCTTTCAGGGATTGCCTGGCCTTGCCGCTGTCCTTTAAGTAATACGAGCTGCGCATACCGATAGTCAGTTTATCCGCCAGCGTAACCGCTTCGGCCAGTTCTTCCTTCTCCACATATGGCTTAAACCATTTGTCGGTCGGTTCGCCGGATACGACTGTGTTTATGAGCCATTCCTCGGCGTCCTTGCTTCCATGCAGGAAGTCTCTGATCCGCTTTTCGGAGAACGATTTCCAGTCCTCTGAACGAATGATGCATGACACCCAACTCACGGTGTCGTCATCCGGCTGAATGTCCAACTCGTCGATCAGCATTTGACGCACATGGGTTTTCAGTTTTTTAAAATTGGTGTGATGCGCCCGCAGGATTTCCTTTGCTTTGGCGTATAGTTCAGCATCGCTGTCATCCTCATCGCTGTCATCCTCATCGCTGTCATCCTCATCGCTGTCATCCTCATCCTCATCCTCATCGTCGTCGTCGTCCAATTCCAGACACCTGGCTACCAGGCTGAGAAACACTGAACCGATATTGTCGGTATCGCCTTCCTCTACATCACCACCTTCGTGGGAGATATAGCAGAGTGCTGGCTCGCCC
>WQTY01000430.1 GCA_009786045.1 Pseudomonadota bacterium
CACTCGACCACCTCAATGCAGATTCCCTCGGCGGTGCAGATGAGACCGTCGTCGCAATCATCGTTTGTGGTGCACTCGGCCACTGCAACGCACTTGCCCTCAGCGGTGCAGACGAAGTCGTCGTCGCAATCATCGTTCGTGGTACACTTGTCGTCTTTAATGCAGTTGCCATCGGAGCAGACGAGGCCGTCTTCACATTCATCCTGTGCAGCCCATTTGCCGCTTACACACAGCTCAGGAATGCCAGCATCGCTGCACTGTTTCGTATTATCGACGCAATCGGCATCTTCGTCGATGCATACACCCGTCAGGCACTTCTGGCCTTCCGCACATGCTTCCAGCGTTGTCCATGCGCCATCTGCACACACTTGGGGAATACCTGTCGCGCTGCACTGTTTCGCACCGTTGGTGCAATCGGGCGTGCTGCCATTGACGCACTTGCCTTCGGCAGAGCAGATGAGGCTGCCTGCACAGTCGGAGTCTCTGGTGCATTCAAGCACTGCGGCGCACTTGCCATTGGTGCAGATAAGGTCGCCCTTGCAGTCATCGTTTGTGGTGCAGCTTTCGCCAACACCGGCGTTGACACACTTGGCTGTGGACGGGTCACAGACCAGCCCTGCCGCACATGTGTGCGTTATCAGCGTGCCATTGTTACAAATCATATAGGTATTTGTGCTAAGACACTCGGTTTCGTAGGTCTCAGCGTCGCACTTAAGCGAATCATCTTTACCGCCGCAGGCCGTGGCAGCCATGGCCATCGCAGCGATCACTGACAGTTTAAGAAGTCTATCCATTGCTCTGCTCCCAGAAAAAAACGGCCGAAGCATGGTTGAACCACCCCAGCCGACACAGAAAAAGCAATGACCCAGGCTCACGTCAATCCACGACGGATTCCAGCGCACCTACATCATCCCACACGCCGATCATGCACCCCCCTAACGCATTTTATTCCCATGAGTCAAATTCTTTTTTGTTATCTTTGCTCGAAGACAAAATAAAAAAGCCGTGCCTCCCATCAGGGTGGCACGGCAACTTTAGCCAGACGACATGTATTTGTGCTTCGCAGCGTCAGTGATTACAACTTACTTGCACATCGCGTTCCAGCCGTCGAATGAACAAATGCCAGTACAGATCACCTCTTCGATGTCATCTTCACTCGAACAATGCAGCTTGAGGTCATCTTCAAAGCAGACACTTTCGGCCCACCGCTCTTCAATGATGTACATCTCGCCATCAATCTCATGACATGAGTCAAATTCGATGGTGCCATCAAGCTCATAAGCCCAACAAGCCCATAAATCCCAGATTATCACCTCGCCGTCAAAATCACACCATTCATCCTCATCCAGATAGGCACACCAAGCTGTTTTGCCTTCGGGAACCAGGCATATGCCATCTCCAGGCGTGCAATTCCAGCCACCGACTTTGCCTTCTTCGCAGTAGTAAGCTGTGTTCCCAACGCATCGTTCTACGAAAGTTGCTTCGTCGCATGAGTCACCAACCACGGGCAGTGTTATGCATTCGCCACCGGCACAGGCCTGGCCTGTTATACATGCGTTCTTGCTAATCCACTGTCCACCCTCGCACACCTGAGGAATGCCCGTTACGCTGCATTGCTTTGCCTCGTCGGTGCAGACAGCATTGCTCGTGCATTCGCCAGCACCCGTACAGGTTTTGCCGGTCTCACATGCGGTCTGATCAACCCATGCACCGTCCGTGCACAGCTGGGGAATGCCCGCCGCGCACTGCTTCGTGCCATTGTCGCAGGCAGCACCGCTCACGCACTCACCATTGGAGCAGGTTTTCCCATCTGTACACGCGTCTTTATTGACCCATGCACCGTCCGTGCACAGCTGTGGGATGCCCGCCGCGCACTGCTTCGTGCCATTGTCGCAGGCAGCACCGCTCACGCACTCGCCATTGGAGCAGGTTTTCCCATCTGTACATGCGTCCTTATTGACCCATGCGCCGCCTTCGCACAGCTGCGGTATGCCCGCCGCGCATTGTTTATCGCCATTGTTGCAGGCAGCACTGCTCACGCAGTCGCCGTTTGAGCAGGTTTTACCGTCTGTACATGCGGCCTGTGCTTTCCACTCACCTTTTACGCACAGCTCAGGGATGCCAGCACTGCATCGTTTCGCGTCGTTGGTGCACTTGGTCGAGTTATCCTTGTCATCGCCGCAGGCAGTGACAGCCATGGCCATCGCAGCAACCATCGTCAGTTTCAGAAATTTATTCATGATATCACTCCCAAAAGAAAACGGCCGAGGTGCGGTTGTTCCACCCCAGCCAGCATAAAAAATAGCGACCAGGGCCAGATACAAGCCTTTAATCGCCACACACAGCTCGTTTTTAAGTTACCTCAGATTATTCCCGCGAGTCAAATTTTTTTGAAGAATATCCGGGACTGATTCGTTGACCGTTGTTTTTTGAAACAAAAAGTGTTCGCAAAAGAAAGGGCAACGATTTTGCCATGTTGGTGGGGCAACATTTTGTTGTGGTCAGTGGGGGCGCAGCGTGGCCCGTACAGTGTTTGCCCTTTTCCCCAAAGCAATGCGAAGCATTGCAGGGGGTGTGGGGGAACGGGTTCCCCCACAAAAAACAAAAAGAGCGGGGCGTTGCGGGGCCGGCGATTGAGGCCCCGCATAGAGGGGGTAGCCGCGTATCGCACTCGCCTCGCAGTCGCCCAAATGGGCATCTTCGTCGTCAGCGGCGTCGTTGTGGTCGGTCACGTACGA
>WQTY01000431.1 GCA_009786045.1 Pseudomonadota bacterium
TACACAGGCTACAACCCAAACCTGCCCATCGAAGGCCAAACCCCAAACATCTGGAGCGCCAAAAGCAAAACCGACCGCACGCGCCAGAAAGCCATCCTCCGATACCACGACCCCGAAAATGCCCCACTCGTCCAGGCACTCATGAAAAAATACAGGCCCGATACCCACAAACCCAAACGGCATTAGCGCATTTTTTTTCTTTATGTGGGGGAACGAGTTCCCCCACACCCCCTGCAATGCTGCGCATTGCCCCCCTACTCCTCCTCGTCTCCGCTTTCGTCTCCCTTATTTTCCCCATCCGTCTCGCTGATGCTGGCATCGTGTTTGGCACTCATGGTCGCTTCGAAACGCTTCGAAAGCGCCAGAATGCGTGCATGCTTTTCGTCGATGGGTTCGATGGCATCCGGGCCATCGACGGGGGCGATATCGACAGCATCGACGGCAATTTCCTTGCCGTTAAGAACATCTTCGACCGCCTGGAACCCCTTAATCATGGCATCTTTGGCTTCTTCATCGGTGACGGTTTCCGCCGCCTGGGGCTGCGTCGGCGTCAGCTTGGCATTTTTGATGATATCGCCAACCAGTTTGGCAAAATCGAACTGGACGCGGTACTTGGGCTTAGCTTCATCGTCAGCCTCAGTGCCCTCTTCGTGAACATCGGCTGCATTACCGGCTTCTTCAGCCACGGCATCGTTACCGGATTCATCGGCAACTTCGGCAGCTTTGGCTTCGGCATCTTTGCTGGCGTCGGACATCGTGGCAGCCTGCGTTGCGAGGATGTCACCAAAAAGCGCGCCAAAGAGCGACTGAGCCACGCCGCCAATCAGAGAAGGCAGGATTTCGGCAGCATGTTCCTTGACGAACTTGCCGTCGACAGTGATCACCCGCTTGCCATCTTCATCGACCGTATAGTCGCCTTCGTTGAGCTTGGTATCAGCGAAGCTCTGGAACTCTTTGGACACGACATCTTTGATGTTGATTTGTTTCTCGACACCGCGCCGCTTAAGACGCTCGACAGCAAGATTGATGACCTCGGCAGTATCGCGCGCGGTCTCAACCGCAAGTCCGACAGCAGGATCAACCTTGACACTGGTTTGCACACCCTCTGCGTCGCCAGATTTTTTCTCTTCAACAACAGCCTCACCCGCCTCGTCCCCGGCCTGCTCCCGATTGTTCCTGGCCTGAGTCTGAGCTTCAGCCGCAGTCTCCTTAACGGCCCCGATGACCTCATCAACCTTGGCACGCAAAGGCGAAAGCTGGGCACGCAGGTCGCGGAAGGCCGTTTTGACATTCGAGATGACTTCCTCAAGAGCAACGGCCGGATTGGCTTCTGGCGCTCCATGAAGCGGGATGACATCGGCCAGGGGTTTGCCCTGAGAAGACGAGGCTTCGTCAATTTTTTGCTCAGACTCGACCTGTGCCGATGTCACCTGCTCCGCCTGTGCGTCGTTGGGAGCATTCTGATCCTGATTGGCATCTTTGCTGATATCGTTTCTTTTATCGTCGTCACTGAACATCGCTAAACCTCCGAATAACGTTTGAAGGGCACACAAGGATGACAGGATATTTATACGCCAAGCGCCACCGCAATGGCAAGCGCCGTTGAGTCTGTTTTTTGTGGGGGAACCCATTCCCCCACACCCCCCTGCAATGCCTGCGGCATTGCAGGGGGGAGTGAGAGACATGTAACGTTGCTGAAGCAGATTCGCAAGGTTGGGTAAAATGTGTGCAGGTACAGAACCTGTAGGGGCGACCCTGCCGCTGAACAGAACAAACCCGTAGGGGCGACCGTCCCGGTCGACCGCCCCTTAACAAAACCAACATTTTGCACTAAAAAGCGATCTGGCGAGGGGCGCGTGGGAAGGGAATGACATCGCGGATGTTGTCGAGGCCGGTGGCGTACATGAGTGCGCGCTCGAAGCCGAGGCCGAAGCCTGCGTGCGGGACGGTGCCGTAGCGCCGCAGGTCGCGGTACCAGCTGTAGGCTTCTTTGTCGAGGCCAAGTGCGTCGAGGCGCCGGTCGAACTGTTCGAGGCGTTCTTCGCGCTGGCTGCCGCCGATGATTTCGCCGATGCCGGGAACGAGGATGTCCATGGCGGCGACGGTTTTATCGTCATCGTTGAGGCGCATGTAGAAAGCTTTGATGTCTTTGGGATAATCAATGACCACAACGGGGCCGCCGACGATTTTTTCGGTCAGGCAGCGTTCGTGTTCCGTTTGCAGATCCATGCCCCAACGCACGCCGAAATCGAATTTCTGCCCTGTTTTGGCAAGCCGGTCGATAGCTTCCGTGTAGGTCATAAGGGTAAGATCGGCCTGGATGAGGCGATCCAGGCGAGCGATGCAGTCTTTGTCAACGAATTGTGCAAAGAAGGCCATATCATCGGCGCGTTCATTGAGGATGGCTTTGAAGATGTAGCGCAGGAAGTCCCAGGCCAGGGCTGCGTCGTCATGAAGATCGGCAAAGGCGATTTCGGGCTCGACCATCCAGAATTCGGAGAGGTGGCGGCGCGTGTTGGAGTTTTCGGCGCGGAAGGTGGGGCCGAAGGTGTAGACGCGCGTCAGAGCGGTACAGTACGTTTCGACGTTGAGTTGTCCTGAAACGGTCAGGTGCGCTGGTGTGCCGAAAAAGTCCTGGCTGTAGTCGACGTCGCCAGCGGCCGTGCGGGGGATGTTGGCAAAATCGAGGGTGGAGACACGAAAGAGATCGCCAGCGCCTTCGGTATCGCTGGCCG
>WQTY01000432.1 GCA_009786045.1 Pseudomonadota bacterium
AGGCGCTGCAGCCGATAGGATCATTTAAGATCCGAGGTGTAGGTCGCCTTTGCAGCCTTGCAGCCGCAAGAGGTGCACGCCGTTTTGTTTCCTCGTCGGGCGGCAATGCTGGTATCGCCACGGCCTACGCGGGTTGCCGGCTTGGCATTCCCGTTTCGGTCTTTACCTTCGCAAACGTCCCCAAGGCAGCTGTCGCCAGGATGCGCGAATTCGGCGCTGATGTCGTCGAGGCGGGTGCCACCTGGGATGCCGCCCACCAGGCCGCCAATCATCTGGCAGAAACGGAAAATGCCGTCTACATCCACCCCTTCGATCATCCCGATCTGTGGCAGGGTCACTCGACCCTCATCGACGAACTCGTTGATGTCGGTTATGTCCCAGACGTGCTCGTTTGCTCTGTCGGCGGCGGCGGCCTCCTCACCGGCATCATCCAGGGCCTTGCCAGGCATAACCTCCATCCCCACATCATTATCGTCGAAACGCACAATCAATCCCGCCTCTCTCAAGGCTTCTCTCGAAGCAGGCCGACTCGTTCGCTTCGATCTAAAACCGTCCGTGGCCAAAACCCTGGCCGCCAGTCAAGTCGCCGAGCAGGCCTTTATCAGCGCCAGAGACTACGGCGTCGAACCCATCGCCGTATCCGATCAGGAAGCCCTCGACGCCTGCCGGCAATTTGCTCTCGATCACCGCCTGCTCGTCGAACCCTCTGCCGGCGCTGCCCTGGCCGTGGCCTACGAACGACTGGGCTCACTCCCAAACCACCAGCGCGCTCTCATCGTCGTCTGCGGCGGCGCCGGGATCTCACTTAAGCAGGATATTTTCGATTATTAGTTTCTTTTTTGTGGGGGAACGAGTTCCCCCACACCCCCTGCGATACTTCGTATCGCTTGTGGGTGAGAGGCGAAAAGTGCTTTGTTTGTGGCCGAATACCTTGCATTGCGAGCAGAAGCGAAGCAGTCTGCTTGTGTTTGCTGCTTCGAGGCAGAGTGCAGCTGATACTTTACTTTTAGTGAAAAAACAGCGACACGAAAGCAGCGTTGAGGCGCTTCGTGATAGTCAGCAGGTGTAGTGTCCGCCATCCCCACCCACAGGCAAAGCGCAGCATTGCAGGGAGTGCGGGGGAGCTGGATCCCCCGCAAAAAAAACTTTAACAATGGTATAAACTCATGCCCATACGCATTCTAAATCGCAGCCAGGTTGACGCTCTGCTTACCCCACAAGACTGCATTCGCGTTGTCGAGGAGGCTTTCATTGCCCACGCACGCCAGCAAAGCCTTCAGCCACAGGCTATCCACGGCCAGGCCCCTGAAGGCGACTTCCACATCAAAGTTGGCGGCATCCAGCTGGGGCGCCTTTGGTACGTCGTCAAAGCCGGTTCCGTTTTTGTTCAGAATCCCGTGCTGCGAAATCTTCCCACGATTCAGGGTGCCCTCATCCTCTTCGATGCCGACAGCGGTTCGCCCGTTGCCATCATGGACGCCATCGCCATGACCGGCACCCGAACCGCCGCAGCAACAACTCTCGCCATACGACATCTCGCAAGTCTAAATGCCGCCACGGCTTGCCTGGTCGGCTGCGGCGTCCAGGGCCTGGCCCATCTGCGCTGCCTGGCCGTCGAAAAACCCGGCCTGGGGAAAATCCTCATCCACGATCACAACCCCGACGCCGCACAACAGTTCCTGGCGCGCCTCCCCAACGACTACCCCATCCCCGTGCAAGCCGCCACCAGCCTGCAAGATGCCGTCTCGCAGAGCCAGATCGTCATCACCTGCACCCCCTCTCGCGAACCCTACCTCTCGTCCGCATGGGTTAAGCCTGGCACCCTCGTCGCCGCCGTCGGCGCCGACAGCCCCGCCAAACGCGAACTCGATCCTCAACTGCTCGCCATCTCTGCCATCGTTCCAGACCTCGCCCAGCAATGCGCCCGCGTCGGCGAACTCCACCACGCCATCGACGCCAAACTCGTCTCCCTCGACAATGTCCGCGCAGAACTTGGCGAAATCCTCGCAGCGCACAAACCCGGCCGCCTCAACGACGACGAAATCATCGTTTACGATGGCACCGGCACCGCACTACAGGATGTCGCCGCCGCCGTCACCGTTTACGAAGCCGCCGAACGCCAAAACATCGGCCTCGTCGTTGAGCTTTAGGTTTTATTTTTTGTGGGGGAACGCGTTCCCCCACACCCCCTGCAATGCTGCGCATTGCTTGGGTGAAGTGGCAAAGTGCATTGTGTATGGCCACATACCTCGCATTGCGAGCAGGAGAGAAGCAATGCTGAGCTTGCAGTTTCGAAACAGCGAGCAAGCAACGGACGAATGTTGAAAGGATAACATAATGCTCCCATGCCGAATCGATACTGGGTATTCCTCCCAAAAACTTTGCCCAGCTTTTCCTCTGCACCGAAGGCTCTCTCTGGTACCAATGACCCCGACAGGATGTCGGGGGCCGAGGCGTCACGACATGGACGTCGTGTCGACTCGGCAAAAGCGCGGGGGGATCGCCCAGGGGGGCGTTCGCGCTACAACGCCCCCCTGGCATGCATATCGATAGAAAATAAAATCTAATGACAAATCAGATAACCATGACAGCTTCCCATCAAAAAAACACCTTGGAATTAGGGTAAGGATCATGCTCCTTCGACAAGCCCAGCTCCAGCGCTTGCAAGACTACCTCGAAAGCGTCACCAACCAGCCTTTCCGCCGGACTGTCGAAGAAAACACCGACAACAC
>WQTY01000433.1 GCA_009786045.1 Pseudomonadota bacterium
TTGAATGTACAATGTACAATGTACAAATGTCGAAGGGTTTGCAAGACATAAAGGACGTTCCATGTCTACGAAACTCCTCCTCTACACGACAAAACCCATGACTAGCAAGCAATCATTTGTACATTGTAATTTGTACATTGTACATTGATTCCCTACACGAATTCACCCGAAGTAATGATAGGCACTTTGCCAAACAGGATGAGGCATTCGATCCAGGGCAGGACGTGGAAATCTTTGGGGCCGCGGTAGACATAGTCGCGGCGATCCTGTTCCGTTTCGAGAAACGTGACTTCCTGAAGCAGGGGGAGCCAGTGGTGGCCCGCCAGGGCCCGGCTTGGGATGGCCTGTTTGCGCAGGATGTCGACGCTGTCGTTGCGGTTGTAGACGTGGTAGCTGTGTGCACAATCGGTGCCGACTTGCGAGTCGTTGAGCTGATCGGACTGTTGTTTTTTGAAGTGTCTTTGCATGAAGACCAGGGATTCCGGGATGTACGTTTCGGCAACTGCCTGCAGTTCGGTGCTGATGACATGTGTTGGGTGCTGCGCGTCCCTCGACAGGTGGCTGAGGCCCGTGTAGGACAGGCTTTCGACGCCGCTGAGGCTGCCCGTAAAGAGCGGGGCATCCAGGACGCGCCTGAGGATGTCAAAAAGTATTCTCGACAGGGATCGGGAGCTTGATGCGCTGAACGATTTCATGAGGGATTCGCCATCGATGATGAGGCGGCGGTACTTTTCGCCGCCACAGACCGCATGTATCGACCCGTTGAGCGCCGAATAGAGGAATTGCCGGGAGAGGAGGTTATGGAGTTTTTCGCGCTTTTCGGGTGTGCTCGAATAGAGATTGGATTCGGTGCGCATCATGTTGGCACAGCCCTGGCTGTAGCCAAGCATAACAAAGGGGCCGTCAATGCCCAGGAGGGCGGTTTCGATTTGGCTTGCGTTGAATCCGAGGGCTTTAATGGTGCCCGTGTCGGATCGGACGATGCGGATGTTGCGCGTTTGCCTGAGCCGCTCGAAGGTTGAGGCCAGCTCATAGCCTGATTTTCCCTCCGTGATGATGCCCATGGCCGTCAGGATGGTTAAGTTGACAGGCCCCTCAGGGGCCCGGAGGCGAATCCAGGTCATGGGATCGCGTCGCAGCGCTTCGCGATCTGCCTCATGGAAGAAGAGTGCATGGAGGATGGCGTGGAGGCATTCGACACGGGAGAGCGTGTCAATTTTGCCGACATCATGGCCCGTGCGCCTGGCAAGCCATGCACGCGTTTCTTCGGCATTTTCGAGGATATTCTGGTAGACGTCGTCGATCAGGATAGCCTCGTAGATGCGTTGCCACAGGTGTTTGAAGATTTCCGTCTGCCAGGCTTCAGGATACTGATGCAGGATTTCGCGCGCCAGTTCGAGCGCGGCGGCATATTGGGTGCGAGCTTCAGAAAGGCGAACTTCGGAAGGCGTTTCATTGGCCAGTGCCAGGTTGACGATGTCTGCCGCGGCAGCGTCTGCCGTCTGGATTTTTGACTGCAACTGTGCCAGGGTTTGGGCATCCGGCAAGGAAATGCTTCGGGCGGCAGCCTTGGGGGTCAGCGCTGTGGCGGGCGCATCTTCGGTTTCATAGCGATACCGCTGGATGCGGATTTTTGCCGCTTCGTAAGTATCGTTGGCCTGGTTAATCGCTTCGGCCAGCGTGTAGATGGCGTCAAAGTAGCTCTCGGACGCAAGATCACCGCCGGGAAGGAAGGCGTCTCGGTGCGGAATTGCCATGCCAAGGCATTCTCCCAATAGCCTGGCACGATCGACGGGGGCGCGCAAAAGATTCTGATTCTGTCCGAGGAAGCTGATCAACATGCCTGTCAGAATGCGAACGCTTTGCTGACCGATTTCATAGAGGACGGCCATGGTGAACACACGTCCTCGCCGCAGCAGATACTCGAAGAGTTTGGCCTGATTGACCTGAACGAATTGCCCGTGAAACCGGCTCGAAATGCCAGCCGCAATGAGGAAGGCCACATCTTTTGGACAAAGCCAGGTTCTGAAAGCATCCGAAACGGTATTCCCAAGCAAGTCTCGATCGAGGATTGCAGCCTCTGCATCAAGCAGCTCCTGGAGGAAGAAGTCGATGTTGATATCCTGGATGAAGAGGCTTCCCTGTTGAGGGGATTGCATGCGGATGCGCGTTTTGATGGCGAGAAGCCGGTTAAGCCGTTTTAACGCCTCTGCATCGAACGCTGCTGTGCGGTTGTCTATGAGCCAGGCCAGCTGATCGAGGCTGAATCCTGCGGCATAGCGGAAACACTGTCTGGCCAGTTTTCCATCGCGCCAGTCGCCGTCATAGAGTGCATTGGCTGTTGGCAGGCCGACGATGGCATCCAGGTGCTGCGGATCGTCACACAGCGCCAGATTGCGCTGAACTTTCGGTGAAATGAACGATACAGGCGTCACGAGCCGATTAAACCACCGTAAAATGGGGCCGATTTGCGTCAGATTCTCTTCGGGGAAAGCCGCATCCAGCAACGCCTCTGCCTTGTAGCGATCCAGTCCGTTTCCTTCCTGGATTCTGTCAATGATTTGGGTGATTTCCTCGACATGCCTGGTGTCGTCAAAGAGGAAAAGCGCAATCACCTTGGCAAGATTTGGAATGTGCACAAGATGCCTGGTACTCAGCAATCCGAGTTCGTCGCAACGATGCCGCCATCGGGTGTAACGCTGATGCAGGCGCTCGAAAGTCCCGGAG
>WQTY01000434.1 GCA_009786045.1 Pseudomonadota bacterium
TAGCAACGCTGGGGGGAGACTTCCCCCCACACCATTCACTCTAAACTATGATGAGAAGTGCACAGGCTGGCTTGTGTGCGTCGCTCTACTTGGCGGAACCAGCCACTCATTTTCCTAAGGAGAAATTTATGTCAGAGAAATCGCAGAAGGCAGCCGTCGTCGTTCAGGATGATCGTACGGGGATGGATGATGCGACGCTCGTTCGGGCGGTGATCGACCATTTGCGTTATTCGTTTGCGAAAAATAGCCACACGGCGTCGGCGGATGACGTGTACCTGGCAACGTCGCTGGCAATCCGCGATCGCCTCATTCATCGCTGGATGAAGACGATGAAGCGTTACTATGTCACGGGTGCCAAGCGCGTGTATTACCTTTCGGCAGAGTACCTTTTGGGCCGTTCGATGGGGAACAACCTTCTCAACATGGGGATGTACACGACGGCGCAGAAGCTGTTGGCGGAGCACGGGATTGTGCTGGATGAGATCGAAGCGGAAGAGCCGGATCCCGGGCTTGGCAATGGGGGCTTAGGGCGTTTGGCGGCATGTTTTCTGGATTCACTGGCGACGCTGGGTTATCCGGCGATGGGCTATGGTATTCGGTATGAGTTTGGTATTTTTAAGCAGTCGTTTAAGGATGGGTGGCAGGTAGAGAGCCGGGATCCGTGGCTTGAGCGGATGAATCCGTGGGAGATGGCGCGCCCGGACCTGGCGGCGACGGTCAACTTTGGCGGCACGGTCGAGCATCGTACGGATGAGGACGGCAATCTGCGCTGCGACTGGGTCAACACAAAAAAAGTGCGGGGCATCCCTTATGACATGCCCATTGCCGGCTACGATACGGAGACAGTAAACTCGCTGCGCCTCTGGGCGGCGCATGCCACGGATGACTTTAATCTGGGCATTTTCAATGCAGGTGACTTCCGAAAGGCCGTTGAGGACAAGGTCATCAGCGAGACGATATCGAAAGTGTTGTATCCTGCCGACAACAATCCCGAAGGCCGTGAGCTTCGCCTCAAGCAGCAGTATTTCTTTGTTTGCTGTTCGATTCACGATATTGTTCGCCGCTACAAGAAAACGCATAAGGATTTTGGGCAATTTGCGGACAAAGTGGCCATTCAGCTCAATGACACGCACCCGGCGATTGCCGTTGCCGAGCTGATGCGCGTGCTGGTCGACCTTGAGCATGTGAAGTGGGAGGACGCCTGGTCGATCACCGAGAAAGTCTTTGGGTATACCAACCACACGCTGCTGCCCGAGGCATTGGAGCGGTGGCCGCTGCCGATGTTTGAGAAGCTTTTGCCGCGCCATCTTGAGATCATCTATGAAATCAACCGGCGCTTTCTGCTTCGGGTTCATATTGCCTATCCCGGAGATTATGCGATGCAGCGCCGGGTGTCGATTATCGATGAGACGGGCGAGAAGTTCGTGCGCATGGCCAATCTTGCAGTCATTGGGTCGCATTCGGTTAACGGTGTGGCGGCACTGCACTCTGAGCTGGTCAAGACCGATCTCTTTGCGGATTTCGTCAAACTCATGCCGGAGCGGTTTAACAATAAGACCAATGGGGTGACGCTTCGCCGGTGGATGCTTTCTTCGAATCCCGAGCTTTCGGCGCTGATCAGCGAGAAGATTGGGACGGCGTGGGTCAAGGATGCTTCCCAGCTGAAGAAGCTCGATGCGTATGCCGACGACAAAGCTTTTCTCGATAAAATTTTGGCGATTAAGGCGCACAACAAGACGCGCTTTATGCACCAGTACCTGCCTTTTGAGGTTTCGACCGACATGCTGTTTGACGTCCAGGTCAAGCGCATCCACGAGTACAAACGACAGCTCCTTAATGTGCTGCATGTCATTCATCTGTACCGGCTGCACAAGAAGGCTCCCAACGTTCACCGCGTGCCGCGGCTGGTGCTTTTTGGCGGAAAGGCAGCGCCAGGATACGTTGCGGCAAAGCTTCACATCAAGCTCATCAACGATGTGGCCCGCATCATTAACGACGATCCGACAATCAAAGATAAGCTCCGGGTTTACATGTGTCCGAATTACTGCGTTTCGATGGCAGAGGTCATTATTCCGGCGGCGGATTTGTCCGAACAGATATCGACAGCCGGCAAGGAGGCCTCGGGTACGGGCAATATGAAGTTTGCGCTCAATGGTGCGTTGACGATTGGCACGCTGGATGGCGCCAATATCGAAATCCGCGAGCAGGTCGGCGAGGAGAATTTCTTCCTGTTTGGGCTGACCGAAACTGAAGTTAAGACGCTTCAGGCAGAGGGTTATGACCCCAGCGCTCACATCGAAGAGTGCGAGGATCTGAAAGCCGTGCTCGACATGCTTGAGTCAGGTTTCTTCTCCCCCGAAGATCGCACGCGGTATCGCGACACCGTCCAATGGCTCAGAACACAGGATCCCTATATGCTGTGCGCCGATTTCAACAGCTACATTACCTGCCAGAAGGCCGTCGAAGACGCTTTCCGCGATAAGTACGGCTGGGCCAAAATGTGCGTTCACAACATTGCCAGGATGGGCTTCTTCTCGTCGGATCGCACGATCCACCAGTACGCACAGGAGATATGGAAGCTTTCGCCGGTTCAGGTACAGGACGGGGATTAGCGGGAAGGGGGCAGGCCCCCTGCGCCGCTATCGGCCGCAAACCCCCGTCGCCTGTGGCGCCACCCCCTTTAAAAAGGGGGTG
>WQTY01000435.1 GCA_009786045.1 Pseudomonadota bacterium
ACCATCTGTGTCTATATACACGATCCTTTCTGTGATGTTACCTTGCTCATCTTCTACGAGTTCAATGCGTATCCCCTCGACACTGTCTGGTATGCCATTGCCGTCGCTGTCGAGACTCAGAAAGTCATATATACCATCGCCATCGCTGTCCATGGGTTCCACGCATGGATTTCCACCGTTGTATGCCTCAAGGGCGTCTGGTATGCCGTCGCCGTCTGAATCGAGATCCATGCAATCAGGCACCGTGTCGCCATCCGTGTCGACGTCACAGCGATCCCACATATCCCCGATTGTGTCGCCGTCGGTATCTTTGCAATCTCCTGGATTGCCGCCACCACCCACACATTTCCCTTCGATGCAATTCCCCTGCTGGCAAAATGTCACGCTCGAGCGGCAATCGCCGCCTTCCAGCACGGGGCGATGACATACGCCATTGTTACACACATAGTTTGCAGTACAAATATTGACTGCATCGCACCTTTGCCCTGGACCGACCTGCAATACACATTTGTCCTCAATACACATACCACGAACGCAATAGGCGATATTAGCAGAACACGCCTGACCGATTTCTGCAGGTATCTGACAGTAATCATTTTTACACTCATAGCCTGCCGCGCACTGCTTCGAGGCACTGCATGCTATTGGGTCGGTGGGTAAACCGGATGCCTTGCATACACCATCTGAGCATGTACCCTGAACACAATAGACGTCATTCGAGCGGCAGGAATCCCCAAGAAACCCGGGTCTGAGGCAAAAGTCATTGATGCAGTCAAGTCCGTTCGGGCATGTCACGGTGCCACCACACTCAATGAGCGTTCCGTCGCCATCTTTACTGCCCTCGCCACATGACATCAATGCAACGACACCAATGCAAACCAAAATGTAAGTTCTGTTCATCCCATTATCTCCAGTACAGTATAGTAAAGACACACTTACTTCATAAATGTATCCCTTTATCAGACAAACAGTCAATAAAAAAGCAGACACAAAAGGACACAAAAGGACATTTTTCAAGCGATTGCCCTTTAATCAAACATTAATTTATCACTCGCTAAACAGCACTGAGCTCTGTGCCACCATCGAGAAAATGATTTAATACCATTTCTAAATCAAACGCTGACAGTTGCTAAAACCACCCCGCCCTTCGGGCACCCCTCCAATGGAGAGGAATTTGGAGATCCGCTTGCTCAATAATTCATGGTTACGCAAATGGCTCCTGCTTTGACTTGAAAATGGTATAACTTTTTATTTGTTTAAAATTTGTATACGCTCATGCTCTGATTTTTGCTGTCCCGTTCAGTCCAAGATGCAGAGCCCTGAATTCACCGCTTTGGAGGCGTGATTTGCCCACCACTCCTGTCACCCAGAAAAAAGTCGTTGCGCTCACAGCACTGTCACACTACATTCCTCCGAACCGCGTCATAACGGTTTAAAATTCATGAAGAAATCCCAAGATCAGGAGGTGGAAAATGACAAACACAATCACAGCTGAATTTTTGAAAGCGATACCGAAAACAGATCTCCACGTCCATCTGGATGGCTCCCTGCGCATCGAAACGCTCATCGAACTCGCAAAAGACCGCCGAATTCCACTGCCGGCAGATGATCCCGATCGTCTCAAGCAGATTCTCAATATCGGTGGAATCCACGAAAACCTCGAGAGTTACCTGCGCGTCTTTGACACAACCCTCAAAGTACTCCAGGACGAAGATGCACTGACCCGGACGGCCTATGAGCTCGCAGAAGACGCTGCACTCGAAAACTGCCGATATATCGAGGTGCGATACAGCCCGGTGCTGCACCAGCGCGAAGGACTGTCGCTGCCTGTCATCGTCGAAGCCGTCGCAGAGGGACTGCGCATGGCCAAGAAAAAATTCGGCATCATGAGCGGGCAGATCATCTGCGGCATGCGACACATGCACCCGCAAGTCTCATTGCGTCTGGCAGAACTCGCAGTTGCCTTCAAACACAAAGGCGTTGTGGGTTTCGACCTGGCTGGCGGCGAAATTAACAACCCCGCCGACCACCATGCCGAAGCCTTCAAGTTCATTCGAAAAAACAACCTTAACTCCACCGTTCACGCCGGAGAAGCCTACGGCCCTCGCTCCATACATCAGGCCATTCACGACTGTAATGCCCACCGCATCGGGCACGGCACCCGACTGAGAGAAGATGGTGACCTGTTAAACTACGTCAACGACCACCGCATCCCACTCGAAGCCTGCCTCAAAAGCAATGTCCAAACCGGCGCCGTCGACGCCGTCGAAAACCATCCACTCAAGTTCTACATGGATTTTGGCCTGCGCATTACCCTCAACACCGACAACCGACTCGTCACCGATACCACCATCACCGATGAGTACAAACTCGCCTGCCAAATCTTCCACCTCACCTACGACGAAATCAAACGCCTCGTCGTCGATGGCTTTAAATCCGCCTTCATGCCGTTTCGAAAAAAACGCGAAGTCATGCAGAAAATCCTCATTGAATTCGACGAGGTCTCCAAAGCACATGGCCTCAAAAGCGAAATTCCCGAACGCGGCATCTCACGCTACGCCGTCGACCTGGCCGGCGAAGATCCCATGCCAGACTAGGTTATTTTTTTGTGGGGGAGCATTGCTCCCCCACACCCCCTGCATGCCTCCCCTTTCAGGGGAGGTGGCGGCGGGCACCCTCCGGCG
>WQTY01000436.1 GCA_009786045.1 Pseudomonadota bacterium
CACGGGGCCATTCCCCTCGAATTCCGCCACAATCCCGCGCAAGGCCGAAAAATCCATCCCCTCCAGCGGCGTATAATGGCCATCCGCCCCCGCGATCATCACCGCGCGATCATCGCTCCTCAAGCCCAGCGGCACTTCCCCGCCCGAAAACGACTCAGACGTCACCGGACGAATAAAGCGCTCCCCATGCCGGCGCACCACCAGCTCCACCTGCCCCCTCGACCCAAGAAGCTGAAAATAAAACTCTGCCTTCGTGTTGACCCGCTTCCCCGACACCGACTCTATGATGTCATTTGCGCGGACCTCATCCTCACCCAACACGCGCTTGACGACAAGCCCCGAACCCTGCGACGAATTCTGCAAACCAACTTCGAAGCCAAACTTCGGCGTCAAAAAGCTGATCACAAGACTCGCCAAACAAAATACCCCCACAATCGCTACATATATCGACTGAAAACGCAAGCCATTGCGTGACGCATGAGCATTCAGATGCATCGAATTACACGCCCTTTCGTTGACGGAATCACCACCCGCGGCCAAATGCCGCAGCACACGCCGTTATACATACAATCCCCCATGATTTGCAATGCTCCTCTCGGGGGGGGAGCATTGCTCCACGTACGGACGGTTCGCGAACCGCCCCTGCCAAATGGCTCCCCTTCCCCCCTGCTGTGACAATTTTTTTCGGTGCAGGGGCAACGCCCCATCAGCGCTAACCCAATTGCAAACTTTATTGTTCGAAAGATGTGTGAACTACTAGCTACTAGCTATGAGCTCAAGCTCAAGCTCAAGCTCAAGCTCAAGCTCAAGCTCAAGCTCAAGCTCAAGCTCAAGCTCAAGCTCAAGCTCAATTTGTGCCTTGTCATCCGCTGATTAACAAAGGTTTTTTTGCTATCTCGCAAAAGTAAACTTAAATGATCATCATTAAGCCAGCGCCTATGGGGCAACGCCCCCTGCGCCGCGCTGCTCGCACGTGCTCGTGCCACCATAAAAGGCGAGGCGTATCTGCGCACGCAGATAGCCGCGCCCGGCCGCGTATTGCCCGGGCCGGGCAATAGCGGGCGCTCCAAAACAGCCTGCTTTGCAGCACACAACCATGCACAAAAAAAGGCACCGAGCTTCACAACCCGGCGCCTCAATGTTTGGCAACAAAGCTCGCTTAACGGCGGCGAGTCTTCACAGCATCGCGCACACACACCAGCGAACCATTGGCGCCAGGGATTGAACCCTTGACCAAAATGAGGTTCTGCTCAGTGTCTATCTGAAACACCTTCAGGTTCTGAACCGTCACGCGTGCATTGCCATCCTGACCCGGCATCTTGCGGCCCTTCTGGACGCGACCCGGCGTCGACGTCGTACCAATCGAACCACCGTGACGCATATACTCATGCTGACCATGGGTACGCTTCGCGCCGGCAAAATTGTGACGCTTCATAACACCGGTAAAGCCATGGCCCTTGCTCGTGCCAATGACATCGATCAGCTCGCCCGCCACAAACAAATCCGCACCCAGCGTCTGACCCACTTCGTACTTGTCGATTTCCGTATCCCAAACACGAATCTCATGCAAAGCCTTGTGCGGCGTCACACCGGCGGATGTGAACACACCCAGTTCCGGCTGGTTCAGTTTGTACTTCGTCTCGCCATCGACCTGCGCGCTGCGCGCCGTCTCAAACCCCACCACGATGGCATCATAGCCGTCTTCCCCTTCCGACGTTTTCTTGCGAACCACTGTACAGGGACCAACCTTGACAACCGTCACCGGTACAGACTCACCTGCAGAAGTGAAAATCTGTGTCATACCCAGTTTGCGACCAAATACTGCTTTAGGCATTCTAACCTCCAGGGACCGTTACCCGATATTCACATCAGGCCGCCATCCCAACACCCCCGGACACGGGGGAAATTCCACGGTGCCACGCAACCTGTTCGCATGGCGCGGAAGCTTTTAAAGCCATCGCGTTCAAGAATCAAGTCATTCTTTAGCCAACATTTCCTGTTCGCGCTTTCGGCAATGACGCGCCAGCACCCGGGCTTTTTCGAGGATGGGCACCACATGCTTCGCCACCACGCCGCGCGGCGTCTTGATATACTCAAAAAACACCCGCTGGCCCTGGCGAAGAAAACGAGATCCCGGCACCTGGATCGCATCCCGGCACACAAAAACGTCCTCGCAGCTCGCATCCGGGCAAATAAAACCATACCCCAATTCGCGATCATACCAGCGCACGCGGCCACGCCTCAGAACGCGCGGCACGGAAACTTCAGGCCGAAAGCCGTCCCTTCGTCTATTCTCCACGATCCATATCCCTCTGGGCTGTTTGCCGCTTCAGCGACTCGCGCTTGTCGTACTGTTTTTTGCCGCGCCCCAGACCAAGTTCTATCTTGACGCGGCCTCGCTTGAAATAGAGGCAGAGCGGAATCAACGTTAACCCCTGACGATCCAGAGACTGCGATATCCGAGCCAGTTCCCGCTTGTGCAGCAAAAGCTTTCTGGGACGAAGCGGCTCATGGTTGTTGCGATTGGCCCAGGGATACTCGGCAATATGCGCATTCAGCAAAAACAGCTCAGGCTCCGATGTCTGGGAGAACTTCCCAAACGCCTCGCCCAACGACACATGCCCCGCCCGGATGCTCTTGACCTCGCTGCCAAGCAAACAAATCCCCGCCTCGTACTTCG
>WQTY01000437.1 GCA_009786045.1 Pseudomonadota bacterium
GTGCCCTTATCCAAAAAACCGCCCTCGCCTTCCTCACTTCCCCCACACCCTTCCGCACCGCACTGCGCCCCGCCTTCCAACTCTCAAGCCCCATCCCAAACGCCTCCTGCCTCATGATCATGCCGGGCAATCAGCGCTTCCGCACCTTCGATTTCCTGCACAACACCATCCTCGTCACCCCAAAACACAACTTCTCCGCCCAGGGCATCCAAAACGAAATCCAGCTCCGACAGCGCCTCTCCCCCTCGCTCTCCTTCATCCCGCCATGCCAGCAACTGCCAAATGACGCCTTCACCGAACCGCTCCTAAACGCCTTCCCGCTCAATCGCCTCAACAGAATCGCTCAGCACAAAGCCGAAGCCAAAGCCTTCCAGTGCCTCCAAAAACTACACCAAATCGACACCATCAACCTGGCATCGGCACACTATCTTTCACAAAAACGAACTCAATTCGAAGCCGCAAAAGCACAACTCATCAAAAAATTCGGCGGGCTAAACCTGCATCGCCTCGACACGCTCTACAACTGCGCCGAAAAAAACCTCCGCCTCACCCAAACCATCCAAACCTCCCTCACCCATGGCGACTTCCAGCCCGGCAACATCCTCGCCCGAAACGACAATCCCGACCCCATCTTCATCGATTTCGAAGATGCCGCCCCGCGCGCCAGCGCCTACGATTACCTCACCTACCAACTGCGCACACACGCCCCGCGCGGCCTGGCACAGCGCATCCAAAATTTCACCGCCATTCCTCAACACTTCCCCCAAAACCTCGTCCTCCCACAATCCCCCCAAATCCTCCTGGCACTCTGGTTCATCGAAGAATGGATCTGGCTCTGCCAAACCTCAACACGTGACGGCATCCAGGATCTCCCTCTCGGACTGCAAATTCAATTCAAGGAACTGCAAAATATCACATTATGAATTATTTTGTGGGGGAGCATTGCTCCCCCACACACCCCTGCGATACTTCGTATCGCAGGGGTGTGAGCGAAGATGCACGTTATTCCGACTGCTGATCCACCGGCGGACCATAAAGCGTCACCTCTGGACAGCCATTATCCGCTGCTTCTTTTATACAAGCCATGTAGTCGAGATCATCTTTAGATGAATACGTCTTGCCGCAACATAAAGCGACGTCACATTGATTATTAGCTTCCAACTCAAGGCAAGAATTAAGATTGGGATCCCCACCCTTGTACTCTTTCCCACAGCAACGGAGTATCGACGGCATTCCATAAAGAGCATAATCGCTGCCACCACACCCACTATTCGCCGCAACGGCCAGAAAAAGAATCAAAAGCTTAACTTCTTTTCGATCCATCATCGCTCATTTCTCCAAAAATCAATGCCAGGCATAATGCCCAGCGAAATCCAGCATCTTTGCCCATCGAACTGAACTGTAGCGAATCATGCATAGCATAACAAGTAGGGGCGAACTGTGTTCGCCCGCTATCTACGGCAATCTGCCGCCTGCACAAACCATGACCGGCGCAAATAATAAAAAACACTGTTTAGAAATTAATCCTGAACCCAGGATCTGTCCCTTCACGCACAGAACCATGCTTTCGCACAGGCTCTGGTGACAGCAGCCCTGCCTCAAGCATGGAAGCCAGGGCACTAATCCCATGCTCATCCGGCAACGATTTTACCTCCGACATAGAAGCCAGCGCATCGTTAATCCTGTGCTCATCCGGCAACGACTTTATCTCCGATATAGAAGCCAGCGCATCATGAATCCCATGATCGTCCGGCAACGACTTTACCTCCGGCATAAAGTCCGACATATCCTCAAGCCCCAGACTGTTATCGATCTGTCGCCCATCTGCGTTTATCTGGCCATCTAAGTCCAAAGAGGCATGCCTGTCGAGGTCAACGCTCATACACCGGCGAGGTCCGCCAGGTTCAAACCCACCACCACCGCCTCCCGCGCCGCCCAAACGACCACCTCCCGTCTCTTCGCCACCGGGTGCCTCTCTATCCATCGAAAGGTGGCGATAAAACTCCGCATGAACCGCAAGAATCAACATCATGCCAAGAATATTCACCAGAAACATAAAAATAGCATAGACGACAAGCATACGAAGCGAGCGCTGACTCATGCCAGATCCTTCTATCTGCTGCAAAATCGCCTCCCAATGTCCAGCTTTCTCATCATACGCGACATCAGAAGGCAAAGCCTCCTCCTGCTGACGAAACGCCAACATCTCCCGAACAAACTGATCCTTCTGCATCCCCTGAACATCCATGGCACGCAGCTCGTCATAGCTCACCCTGCGACCATACTCAAAAGCCTCTGCCTGCACGGCCATATCTTCCGGCGCCGATGCCCTCTCCATGCCGTCAGAACTACCCTTCATCCACATAAGCGGCAAAACTGACAAAACCACCATGGCAAGCATGACGGGCAGGTCACATTTGAGCAGTTGCAGACGGTAGCCCCGCACATCGACATAAGCCTGACGAACCGCATTGAGCGCACCCAAATCTGGTCGATCGTGCAAATAGTATGGTGCAAGCACAAATGAAGTCCAAAGCCAGCCACCCGCAACCATCGAAAATATCAGAATCAGGCTAAGCATCAGGATTGGCTTGATTAATATCGGCACAAACAGCACATACACAATAAGTGTCAGCACCGCCACATAGATGAAATACAG
>WQTY01000438.1 GCA_009786045.1 Pseudomonadota bacterium
GTGGCAGGCTGTGTGGACGGCCTGGGTGCCATCGGGAAGTTCGTGGCAGCGGGGCTGCGAAGGCGTTTGGCTCGCCAGGAGGTGGCAGAATTGGCCGGAGGCGGTTGTTGCGACCCATCGTTTGGGGTCGTCGTGGCAGATGGTGAGGGCGTGCCAGTCTTCGTCGAGGCGTGTCCAGGTTTGAGCGATGAGGGTTTGGCCCAGATAGACGGGTGTTGGACTGCATGCCCAGAAGCGGTCGTTTTGGCGGACGATGACGCCTTCGCTGTTTAGGGTCAAGGTACTGATGTGTTCGATGTTGCCGGGAGGAAGTGTACCGCAGTCGTTAGCGAGAGATCGGAGGGTGCCATTTGTCGTGATTTGCCAGAGTTTTGGGTTTTCCTGGTTTTCGGCGAAGAGGATATGCCCATGGGTGTCAAAGGCGATGGCCGAGATGTTTTGGAGACGTGTGTTGCTGGCATTGGCGCCATCGTGGGGGGAGGTTGTGCCGATTCCGGCGATGACGACGAGATTTTGTGGGAGGATTCTTTGCCCGAAGGCCTGAAGGGTCGTTTGGCCTCGATTGGCAACGGCAATGAGGGGCAAGTTTTGGCTTTGGAGGGCGAAGACCTGGGTCGTGGCGCGTGCGTCGTAGCTCAGAATGGTGCTGAGGTTAAGCGTGTCGGCCTGGATGGTTGGGTTATTCTGGTCTGGTGTGTTCCAGCCCTGGCGCCAGTCGTTGAGGATGGTGGTATCGTCTTGGGAAATATCCCAGCGCAGGATGCGTCCGTAGTTTGGGGTGTAGAACTCAAAGCCCGTGTGGGTGGCTGCGAGCTGGGGTGGCTCTGTAAGGCGGAGAGTTTGGGCAGGGCCAGGTGCGCCCATGGGATCGGGTGCTGTGAAGAAGTTGTTGGCTTGCTTGAGGTCGATGGTGCCCTGGGCGTCGATGGTAAGGAAAAACAGGGCGGTGTTTTGTGTCATCCAGACCTGGTGCCGGCCATCGGTGGCAAGGTGTGTGATTTCGTCTCCGGCGCCATTGCTCCAGAGGAGGGAGGCCTGGGTTGGGTCATGGGTTGGGCTTAGCGTGAGGCGCCCAAGGCTGGGAGCGTGTGCCAGAAGGAGATTGCCCTGGTGGATGGTGATCAGGTTTTGTGGCGCAAGGATTTTTGGCACATCGAAAGGAGAGGGAGGGTTTGCCAGGGATTCGAATCGATCGGCTTCACTTGGCGCGCCGTAGAGCAGTTCCGATTCAAAGTCTGGGGGTGTTTGCTGCCAGAAGTTGCCGCCATCCAGGCTGGAGGTCAGGAGTGTGTCACCGGAGAAGGCGAAGTCCTGGATGGCAGTGCATGAGAGGGGGATTTCTCTGACAGTGCCGCTGTGTTCGCCGGTATCGCCTGATGCTTCGACGGTGATTTCGAGGATGGTTCGCTGTGTATTCCAGTAGGTGGTGTAGAGTTTATGGTTATGTGCTTTCAGGGGGGCACTCATTGGCAGGTGGCGGGCGTAGAAGTCGCTGAGATTGCCGTTTGGGCCGTGGTAGCCGTCGCCGCCGATGGTGAGAATTTTGTCGTCTTTGACGGCGCGCAGCCGGGGGGGATCCCAGAAATAGATCCAGCCATTGTCGGCAGCGATGTGTGTCCATGGGTCAAGATCCAGGGATTCTTCGCGCGCGGGCCAGAAGTCGTGTGGCGGTGCCGAGGCAGCAAGTCCTGCGATGTGGACGAGTTTGGTGGTGGTGAAATCATGCAGGCCAGCCAGGGCGACGGCGAAAATCTGATTTTGGAAGACAAGGTAGAGGTTGTTTTCGTCTTTGCCGATGCCCGCAAAGTTTGTCCAGTCGAGGGTTGCGAGGGTGACACCGTCGAAGGCTGTTTTCTGTCCTGATGGCGGGAGGATGATGCTGCTGTTTTGTGTATTGACGAAAATGATCGGCCGCCCTGGGCTGGCGATGGCGAAGCGGTTTGGGCCGACCGGCAGGATGGCTTTGCCCCAGGTCATGTCGAAAGCGGGGCCGGAGGCGGTGAGCATTTCGTAAGGGGCGAGGTTTGCCAGTGTGACGGTTTCCTGCGTTTGGGTGTTGAGCTGGCGGAGTTTTCGTGTACCGCGATCGAGGTAGAGCAGGTGTTCGCCGTCGATGGGGAGGATGGCGGTGGGACGCCATGCGCCGGCAATCGCCGTATCGGCATCGGGGGCGTGGCTGAGGATGGCGTGTGTTGTGGGTGTGTAGCGACGATGGTTTGGCCAGGGCTCGTCATCAAAGCAGCCGTGCATGAATGCGGCAGCCATGGCGGCGGCGATGAGGCGGCGTTGGTGGCGTGTCTGGCCAGGGCGCGGGGAGGATGGGTTGGGCGTCATTATTTTTGTGAAAAGTCATTTTCGAGGCAATACTGGGCGATGTCGTGCGCTGCCTGAGGGTGGGCATCAGCGAGGGCAGCTTTGGCGACCGCGTGCAGGCGTGCAGGGTTTGTGAGGCAAGTGCGCAGGACGTCGGGGACACGCGTGATAACTTCGTTGTCGAGCACTTTCCAGGCAGCATCCTGGAGCACGGTGGCATCTGCATTCTTTTCCTGGTGATTATGGGCGGCCTGCGGGAATGGGACGAGGATCGAAGCCTTTCCGGCTGCTTTGATTTCGGCAAGGGTGGTGGCGCCTGCACGGCAGATAA
>WQTY01000439.1 GCA_009786045.1 Pseudomonadota bacterium
ATGGGCATCTTCGTCGTCAGCGGCGTCGTTGTGGTCGGTCACGTACGAAAGTACGCTCCCTTCCACGCCTCCTTGCTTCCTAGAATCTGCACCATTTTGACGCCGCGATAAGGCGAGTGCGATAGCGGCGTAGGGGGCGTGGCCCCCAAAACGAAAAAATGGCAACCCTATTGTCCTATTGCTTTTTGGGGCATATGCAGGCCAGATAGTCGAAAAATGTCTGAAATTCCTGCAGCGCACAGCGCCAAATGGCGCGTGTCTGCTTTGGAAGGTAGTTGGCACCCACGTAGCGATAAAGTGAACTGGCCTGCGCACGCCGAAATCCCTCTTGCCAGCCTTTGGCCGGGTTGAAATCGCGCGGGAAGCTGAACTCATGCTCGCCCGTTACCATGAGCGTTACCAGGTTTTGCAGCCAGGCCGCCGCCTGTTCTTCGCTAAACATGTCATGTGGATTGATCAGGGAGATGCCTGAGCCACGTTTGCCAACAAAGCGCGCTGCATTTGGGGGCGTTTGACCCGACACCTTAAGCATGAGCGTTGCCAGGGCAATCTGTGGTACAATTCGTTTCTCGTCACCTGCAGTTTCGATGAACACAAAGATCGATTCTTTGTCGCTGCTGTCCAAAATCAGAGGCAAATTGCCCTCAAGCTGGCAAGGCAAATTGGGTTCATGCTTAAGCAGCGTCGGCTCCGCGCCCCAGGGCAGGTTCGATTGCAGCACCTGCTGGATGCGCGACAGCGTTCGTTGCCGGGTGTCGAACGTGTAGCGCCTGGCGGTGGTTTGACGCAAGTCCGACAGGGTCGTCAGTATTGCCCTGGCCCAATCCAAATCCTTTGTCCTTTGCACTTCATCAAACACGCCCGCAGGGAACTGCCCGCACTGGCGCAATACGCATGTACAGGTCTCATAAACCTCAACGGCCTTTTCCTCGCTGAGTTCGTGGCTTGTCAGGAGGCGCAGCATCATGTCTGGAATCAGCTGCTTTGCGGTAAAGGTGCCGGATTTTTCGAAAGGTTCGCAGGACTTGAGCCGCAGGTTTGCAGGCCCGTCAGGCTGGTATGCCGGGATGCCAAGGATGTATTGGCGATAGGCATCGCGTGGCTGTTGCAAAAATTTCGACAGGGCTCTGAATGGCAGCCTTGGGAGCGCCTCGTTTGAGCCTGAAAATGCTGGCAGTGTATGCGAAGATCGTGCTGCTGGACTGCAAAAAGCCTGGCGCAGTGCTTCGGCAATGTTTTGAGGAAAATCATCAAAACGTCCGGGCCATGGTGCCTCCGAAGCAGACAGTGTATCGCCGGCCGCGGCCGATACGCTGTTTTGCTGTGTCCAGGCGTGATAATCCTGACGAAGCCCTCTGAGCACCCCAATTCTCTCCTCGTTGATGGGCTCGGGCAACGGCGCACCAAGGCAAAGATTGTCTGTCACTGCCATCAGGTCGCGCAGAAACACCGACGCGCTTGCCGCGGCCTTTGCAAGGATCGTTTCATACGGCGCTTCGTAGGCGAGCACACCATCACGTGCCATGGCATCGGCGTCCTGTTTGTCCTCCGGTTCCAGAAAACAGCCGCAAAGATAGAGCCTGTCCCGGGCATTGAGCACCCATTTCAAAAAAGCATGTGCATCCTGTTCGTAAGCTGAGAAACGTTCAAGTTCCGAGTTGACGGGCATCTGAGAGGGGAAGTTCTCATTCTCCAGCCCAAGCATGAACACGACTCTGGCCGTCTGCACATCGCCATGAAGGTGCCGGATCCTGATTCCTCCCAGTGCTGGCTCCCTCCCGCATGCCACGACGACCCTCACCAGATGCTTTAGCAGTGCCTCTGCCTCGCCAAAATCGTGCACCGAGTCTCCCTCTCCCGCAGGGTCGACGGGCCAGAGACTGTCAAAGGCCGCATGGATGGTGCTGACGTCTTCTTCCCGGTAGGGCACCTCCGGCCGCAGCCAGGATTCGAAAAGCCCCATCACGAGCGCACGCCATTGGGCAAAGGTCAGCCTCGCCTGGCGCACCGTCTGTAAATCCGCAAATAACGAACGCCACACCGACACCCAGGCCATCGCCTGAATGTGAAGCGAGGGATTGAGATCCGGCAGCAAGACGTCAGGCAATGTTTGGGTGCAATAGGCAAAATCCATGGCAAGGCGTCGAATCCCCTGTGCCCACGTAAACGCCGGATTGCCCTCCAAATAGCTCCCTGCATGGGCAGTCCCATCCGTGCCGCCATAGATGCCAAGCGCATCAATGATCTCAATGCACGCGTCGGCAAACGGTGCCATGTCTGGATCAATAATCCCGGGTGCCAGGAGCCAGTCCAGTACCGTTTGGCGCGAATCGTCCCCCCCCAAAACGGCCACGTACAGCGCAAAAGCATCCAAAGTCACATGCGTGTGCGCTGCTGCAATGCCCTGCATGATAAAGGGCACATTGCGCTGCAAAAAAGCTGCACGCAAAAACGAAGCATAGTCGCTCGACAGATTCGGAGGAATCAGCACGACCACATCCGATGCGCAAAGCCCGGCCCATGTGTTCGCTGTATCCCCCGAAGCGCTCTCGTCGAACAGGGTACAGATTTCCTCGGCCACCCAGGCCACCGCCTGGCGAGGATCCGAAAAACCCTTTACCTGAAGGGTGGCGTCGCGGG
>WQTY01000440.1 GCA_009786045.1 Pseudomonadota bacterium
CTTCGACCGCCGTATTTTCCTGCGAAAAGGCATTCCCCGCCCCAACCATACTCACCACACTCACGATTGACAGGGCCAACAAACTTGCTCGCATTGTTTTCTCCACCATAAGCCGGACGCCCGTTCCGGCATCCGCGACGTTGACATCTGCCATTAGCACAAGCACACTTCATGCCAGGCAAACAACAACTTCATACAAATCCACGCATCAGTCATCCTGCGTTTCTGAAAACTGTCCTTCGATAAGCATATCCACGTCGGGCACGCCAACGGCTTTCTGCAGCCTGACGAGGGAAACGCGAAAATCATGCAGCACAGTCAGATAGATCGAACGCTGTTCGATAAACGTCGTCAAAGCACTGATCAGGTCGTTGACATTGCCATCGCCGGCTTCATACTGCAGCAGCTCATGTGTCAGAAAACGTTTGGCAGACCGGCGAGACACCTTCGTGATCTCGACATTTTTAAGTGCCTGCACTGTCTCGTGGTACTGCTTAGTGACTTCGAGTTCGATACCCGCCGTGGCGAGCAGTCGTCTTTGCCGCGTCTGCTCGGCCTTTGCATCGGCCTGGCGTACTCGAAAGACCTGCTGTACCGGGTCGAGATTCCAGCGAAGCATCAGACCGATGCCAAAACCATAGCCGTTGTAGCTGTCCTTGATAAAGAAGTTATCAATGGTCAGTTTGGGCACGGCATTGCTGAATCGATAATAAACTTCTGCCGCCAGAACCAAATCTGGCCACCACTGCAGCCACTGAATTTTGGCCTGCAGATCGGCAGCCTCTTCGGCACGGGCAAGCAAAGCCAGGTCGCCTCGATATCGGCGCGCCATCTCCATCACTGAAGGCAAGTCACGAAGAACAACACTGTCGGCTGAAAAGTCCATCTCCTGAACAACAATCGGCAGAGGCAGCTGCGTATGCACACCCAGAGCCTGCTCAGCATATTGTCCCGATGATTCGATCTGAGCCATAACGCGATACAGGTTCGACTTGGCAATATCGATTCTGTAGCGATCAGTCACTTTGACGCTCGGATCATTGTTGGCCATGAGCTTTTCATACTCGCGCTCGATTCTCGCAATATAGTCTCCGGCTTCCTTGATCACATCCTGAGCTGCCACGGCAAGTTGTAAACCATAATAAGCGCGGGCCACGTCAAACTGCACGTTCAGCACTTCATTCTGTTCGCGCAGGTTCTCGACTTCCAATCCGATCTTTGCCAATTCATGGGTATGATAGACCTTCATCGATGTAAAAAGAGGCATCCACATCTCAAGGCTGTTCCTGGTCGTAAACCCCCAGGCATCAAAAAAGTTCGACCAGATATCGTTCTCAGTCTGTGTTTCATCAAGAACCTTTGGCATGGGGCCAAACTGTGACTTCAGCGAGAATTTTGGGGCCCAGTAATACTTGGCTTCGCTGACCTGAGCCTGGGCGAATTCTGTGCCATAGTGCTGAGCCTTAATCTGTGGGCTATTTTTCAGTGCCAGTGTGTAGGCTTCTTCGAGAGAGATGGCTTCCTGTGCCTGTGCCTGTGCCAGCCCCGAGGACAATCCTGTTGCCACCAGGATCCCCCATGCGATACGCTGCCAATTCATATTCACTCCGTGACGTGTTTGCACCGTCTATCCTGTCGTCGTTCGTGGAAACATCGAGACTCTCTCGATATTTGCGCGATGCAGCCTGTGCATGACGCCCACCACAAACCCGAATTTTGCCACCGGGTCGGCATCGACTGCCACACCGCCCTCCCGCGCCTCTCTGACATCGCGCACTGCCCCCTCGACAGCATCCAGGCAGGGCTGCCAGGCACGCTTGTCGACAGCATCCGCATGTGCCGAACAGTCTGCAATGAGAACATCGTCGAGAGACACTTCGAGGCTGGCACTGACACGAAGGGTGACGGTGCGCATCGGGGCTTCAGGCGAAACACTGGCATTGTCGAGCGCAGGCAGGTTCAGTGCCACCAGGCGCTGCTGCCTGTCACGATTTTCTTCGAGCTCGCGCTTGGAGCGTTCTTTTTCCATCACAGGAATCGTCACCATGAAGATAATGAGCAACACCAGCATCACATCGACCAAAGGGGTAATGTTGATGTCGGTCATGGCGCTGCTGCCAGCCTGAATGCCCATGATGAAGCCTCACAAAAAAAACTCGGCAAATACGTGGAAGTCAAAAGACCACGCCCCCACTCTGCCGGTTCATACACGAGACATGAAACGATTTCACGGCCTTTTTTCCCTCTTTTTCGTGGGGGAGCATTGCTCCCCCACACCCCCTGCAATGCTGCGCATTGCCTGTGGCTGAGTGAGGCCTGTGTACGTTGTTGAAACAAATTCGCAGGGTTGGCAGTGGATAGAGGGCGAAGCCCTATCCAGGAGGGGCGTAGCGTGCTACGCCCGTACAAGTAGGGGCGACCGCCCCGGTCGCCCGGTCGATAACAGGTTTCCACTGTAGGGGCGAACTGTGTTCGCCCGCGCCTCGGTAGTCGCCACCAAGCCGGGCGTTGCGGGGCCGGCGATTGAGGCCCCGCACAGGGGGTAGACGCGTATTGGCCACGCCCCCTTTCACAAAGGGGGTGGCGCCGCAGGCGACGGGGGTGGCGCCGCAGGCGACGGGGGTTTGTGG
>WQTY01000441.1 GCA_009786045.1 Pseudomonadota bacterium
CCGAATTGCTCCACCATTGAGATGGTTTTGGCACTCAAGGCGATCGACGATGCGGCGGGGCTGGAGACGGTTCGCGTCTCGACTTATCAGTCTTGCAGCGGTGCGGGGCAAAAGGGGATTGATGCCCTGCTGGATGAGACACATCAGGCGCTTGCCGGGAGGCGGCCGGTTTATTCTCAGGTGCATGCCCGTGGCATTGCCTTTGATGTCGTGCCGCAGATTGGGGCCATCCTCACCCATGGTTTTACCGAAGAAGAAATGAAGATGATTGGCGAGACCAAAAAGATCCTCTCTCGCCCTGATCTCCGCATCAGTGCCACATGCGTGCGCGTACCCGTGCTCAGAGGACATTGTGAAGTCGTTCATGTGACCACCCGGCAGGCTTTGCCTCCGAAAGAAGCCGAACAAGCGCTTAATGCCATGCCTGGCCTGCGTGTCACTGATATTCAGGATCCCCTTGATTATCCAACCGCTACCCAGTCCGAGGGCATCTTTGAGACACTCATCGGCCGTGTCAGAGAGGATTATGCCGCTGACAAAGGTCTAATCTTTTGGATCGTCAGCGATAACCTGCTAAAAGGAGCCGCACTCAATGCGGTGCAAGTTGCATGCATCGCCTGGAACCAGGGAAGGATGGACTCGAATGCAAATTAGGTTTTCGCTTTTTGGGGCGCTCGTCGCCTTTTTGTTAGGGTTCGGTCTGCCCATGCCTGCTGTTGCGAATACGGGCCAAACCAATTGGACAGCATCAAGCAACTTGTCGAGCGACTTCAGTCTTAGTGGAACGAGGACAGGGGTTGGTATCAATCTGTTGAATTGCAGGGCACTCCTTAAACCGGATGACAGACAGATAACGTTCGAGTTCGTTCTTGCGAAAGCTCAACCATCAAACGGTGCGAAGTATTCGGTTAAGTTTGCCAGTGGTGGCAGCCAGCGCTGTGAGGGCAGGAATCGGCTTGACCATTTGGATGGGGATGACTGCATCATTCTTCCTGGTTTCGGCAATGTTGACTTGACCTCCAGCACATCCCCCATTACTGCCTCGCGCACGATGGAGCAGCTCAGTCCGGCTGCTTTTGCCGGCAGTTGCAAAGATATCACCGAAAGTGCCTATGTTTATCTCATTGTTGAAGACACACCTCCACTAAGCTCTACCAAGAACGTCTATACAGTGACCTATGAAGTCCGCTTAGAAACCAAGCGTCCAGCATCTGTCACAGGTGTGGAGGCAATAGGGGGGGGAGGGTCTATTAACGTATCATGGTCAGCAGTGACGGATGCAAGATCATACAATGTTTATTATGGTGCCGAAGGTGTGGTCATGACACCGGATCTTGCGCCAGAGGACTTGACAGGCGCCCGCAGGGTCAATATCAGGGGTACCTCTGCGAAGCTCACAGATGGTGTTTTCCCGAACATGACTTTTCTCATATCGGTGAGCAGCGTCAATGAGTTTGGCAATGAAAGCCTTTTGAAGGAGATCGTCCACGCCGATACGGTGCCATCAAACGATTTTTGGGATACTTTCCGCGAGCAGAATGCCGATGTGGATGGGGGCTTTTGCTTTATTGCAACAGCCGCCTGGGGATCAACTCAGGATCCTCATGTGAGCATGCTCCGCCGTTTCCGCGATGAGGTTCTCATGCCGACGGCATTTGGCCGCGCCTTTGTCGAGACCTACTATTCGCTTAGTCCGCCGCTGGCCCATTTTATTGGGCAGTACCCGGCAGCGCGTGCTGTTGCACGAACGATGCTCTGGCCAGCCTATGGCTTTGCCTGGTTGATGCTTCACGCGCCGGTTGTGCTTGGCATCCTGGGGGCCTTCCTGATCTTTGGGGTGGGCTTCGCTGTGAGGCGACGCCTCCGAATTCGCCATGCTTCCGTGAGTGCTGTCCGGGCCGCCGGTATCATTCTGGCGCTTATCCTGGTGCCAACTTTGGCGCCCAACGAAGCCCTGGCTGAAGCTTCTCCCGTTAACATGATGATCGAATTCAAAGCAGGGCCCTATACGCCCAACAAGCTTGGCGCTGCCTTCGACACGCATTTTAGTGGAAAATCTGGCTATATCATTGAGCTTGAGTACGATTGGCAATTCTGGCGAGGGGTTGGGAGCCTCGGTTTGGGCTTCCATTTGGCGTATGGTTCAATCTCGGGAAAATCTGTCAAACAGAGTGATTCCTCAATCAAAACCATCGATTCGACCTCGCTGCATTGGCTTCCGCTTCGTCTCTCCCTCGTTTATCGTTTCGACTACCTCTGGACTCGCTTTGGTTTCCCGTTCACACTCTATGGCAAGGCCGGGTTTGACTATGCTTTTTGGTGGGTGATCGATGGCTCAGGCTCGATATCCACTGCTGCGGATGGCACCAGGGGCTATGGCGGTACATTCGGTTTTCATGCCGTGGGCGGCGTCGCCTTTGTTCTCAACTGGCTTGCACCCGGCATGGCCAAATCCTTCGATGTCGAGTGGGGGGTGAATAACTCCTACATTTTTGCCGAATTCATGTACGCTCAGATCGACAACTTCGGCGCAAAAGGCGCCTTTAATCTGACGGATCAGGCGACTTTCCTCATTGGCCTTGGGCTGGAATTTTAGGTGAATGTGGCGCCCGCTATTGCCCNCGGGTGGG
>WQTY01000442.1 GCA_009786045.1 Pseudomonadota bacterium
GCTGGCGGGTTCACTGGCCGTCATTGCAGCCCGCGAATCTGACGGAATAACTCAGGGCATGGGTTTTGGGGTATTTCGTCACCTGGTTAGGTGGAGATACCCATGCTTAGTGACCGATGCCTCATGACAAAACAGGGGGATGAGTGGGTTGGGATTGTCGAATTAATATGGCGCCAGGGGGCGCGCTGGCGTTTTGTTGCCTGGATTGCGGGCATCATCTTGGTACTCGAAGCCTTTCGCCTTTCACAGATATCGTTTTGGCATTTTAGTTTTTGGGAATACCTCGTGATGTTTGTGAGTGCGATCGTGGCAGTATTTGCGTTTCTTCAGTCTGCCAGGCGGCTTGTTCGGCGTGCGGTTGTGATTCGTCTTCCCCGCCAGGAGCCTGTTTTCGACGATGTGGGGCAGATTGCCGGCGTGCGTCAGAGCATTTTGCTTCCCGGCGAAGAGGGTAAGTATGATCATTATGACGCAAGTCGTTTTTCGCACATCGTTTTTGGTCTGATCGATTACCCGTGGCCGGGCCGAAAAGATGTCTCGATCGATGCCTATGCACTCTATCTGGCCGAACACGATGGCACGCCTCACGCCATTGTCGAGGCATCGTTTGACAAGTATTCCTGCTTTGCTCTGGCCCGGCGCATTGCAGTTTTGACAAAGATTCCGCTCATTGAGCTTGGCAAGGGCCAGCCGTTTGTCAGCGTTGCGGGCGATGTGTAGGGAGGTACTCTGGTGGTAGTGGTTCGAAGTCAGGATTTGTCGACGCTGAAGCGCGTGACGTGGGTCGGTGCAATCGTCAACGTGGTTTTGTCGGTATTGAAACTGGTGGTGGGTTACCTGTTGCGATCTCAGACCATGATTGCCGACGGGATTCACAGTTTGTCGGATTTGATTTCTGACGTGGCGATCCTCGTGGGGGCCCGTTTTTGGTCTGCCCCCCCGGATGCGGATCACCCTTATGGCCATGCTCGCCTTGAGAATCTGGTCACAGCTTTTATTGGGGCGCTTTTGTGTGCGGTAGCCGTTGGGATTGGCTACGATGCGATAGGCAGTTTTATGCAGCAGGAAACGGCCCTGAGGGCAGGTTTTTGGGGCATCATCGTGACGGCTGGTTCGCTGGTTGTTAAGGAGGTGCTTTACCAGTGGACAGTTTATCATGCGAAGCGGATCCACTCGGCAGTGCTTCATGCCAATGCCTGGCACCACCGAAGCGATGCGCTTTCATCGGTGCCGGCGCTCATTGCCATCGTTCTGGCAGCCATTAACCCCGACTGGTATTTCATCGATGCCATTGGGGCGCTGGTGATATCGGGGATGCTTCTTGTCATGGGCGGCAAGATATTGCTCAAGGCGTTCTCAGAACTCATTGACAAGGGACCATCGCCCGAGACCTGTGCACAGCTTGCGTCTTTGGCCCTTCAAGTCGAAGGCGTCTGTGATGCGCACGCCATTCGAGCCCGGCAGTTTGGATCCAGCCTCATCGTCGACCTTCATATCGAGGTGGATCCCGATATGTCCGTGCGAGTGGCCCATGACATCAGCGAGGCGGTCCAGAAAAAGCTGGTCGATGATGGCCCCAATATTCATGAGGTCATCGTCCACATCGAGCCAAAGGGCGAGGGGTAGATTTTTGTGGGGGAGCACTGCTCCCCACACACCCTGCGCGCCTCCCCTGAAGTGGAGGTGGCGGCGAAGCCGACGGAGGGGTGTGCGCATCGCTTGTGGGGAGGGGGCGAAATGCGCCATAAACATTACTCACCCATTATCAATACCGCCAAAGAACTGCCGTTGTTGTTCATGTGCCCTTGTCGTTTCGTAGGCTAACCATGCCCGGCGCACACGGTCACTCGAATCCTACGCTTGATTCGGTCCCGTTTGTGCAGTTGCTGCCAATTGTTCGATAAGTGCAGGCAGATTATCCCGTATTATTTCCCAAATTAATAGAAACTGAATGCCTTCGTAGTCGTGAACAATGCGATTGCGCAACCCATAGAGCTTTTTCCAGGGCACATGCGGATGCACAGCCTGATATTCTTTGTCCAGTTTACTCGCCAGTTCTCCCATCTGACTCAAATTGAAGACACATGCCTCAATGAGCAGTGAATTCATTCGAAACTCGTCGTAGGACAGACCATCACAATACAGCATAATTTTTTTGAGCATACCGAATGATCTTGCCAACGATGATGCTATTTTTCATAAATCACCGTGCCTGTCTTCTCAATATCTAATAAAATAGATGCGTCCGTGCCGATATGACGTATATCTATCATGTCAACCTGACGTTGAATCGCTTGCATGGCATCTTCGATAAGTTCCACAAAGTCTAACCCACACAAGCCGCTGTCAACAAGGATGTCTATATCGCTATTGGCTGTTGCATAGCCTTTGCTATGTGACCCAAATAAGATGGCCTTCTTTACGCCATGCAATGCAAAGACAGGTGACAGAAATTCGGTGATCATGCTTACCGAGAGGATTGGCTCTTCATGATCTGCATGTTTAGCTTCCATGGCGATCTCCATTGATATTGCAATCAGGCTTTCATCAAAAAAACCGAAAAAAGCGGGGCGTTGCGGGGCCGGCGACTGAGGCCCCGCATAGGGGGTAGCCGCGTATCGGCATGTA
>WQTY01000443.1 GCA_009786045.1 Pseudomonadota bacterium
GAAAAAGGAAAATGCTCTAAGGGGTGCTCGAAAAGGTTTGAACTGGCTTGCCAAGCAGGCTCTGAAGGTCGATGGCGGCCAGGTGAAATGCTTTGAGCGCAGCGATATACTGACGTTTAAAGGTAAATAGTGTGCGCTGGGCTTCGAGGTATTGGAGGAGATTAACCTTTCCCTCGCGGTAGCTGACAGCGGTAGCATCGTAGGCTTCCTGCGCAAGGGGCAGGATATTGCGGCGCAGGCTTTGTGTCTCACGATGGGCCATGGCGCAGGTTTGCCAGACTTCGGAAAGCTGGGTGTGAAGCGCTATTTGAGACGCACGCTGTTCTGCACCGGCTTTCCCTGCCTGCGCCCTGGCCTCAGCAATCTCGCCCTGGTTGCGATCAAAGACGGGGATGGGAATCGACAGGCGTATCGAAAAGGCGTAGTCATTGGCATCGCGAGCGTAAAGGAAACCTGCCCCCACCGTGATATCTGGGATGGCATTGGATTTAGCCAGCGCCAGCGCGGCAGAGCTTCGCTTCACGGCCGCTTCTGCGCGCTCAAGTTCCGGGTTGTCTCTGAGTAGGCCTTCCGGTTGCAGCGCGTCGAAAGATTCCGGAAGGGTATCCAGGTTTCCGATGACACCCGGGAAGCTTGCCCGGGGTTCGCCCAACAGACCGGCAAGCTTTTGCCTGGCAGACTCCAGCCGGAAGGCAGTGTTTTCTGCTTCCGTACGCGCGGCAACGAGTTCTAGGTTTGCCTGTGTGGCCTCAAAGGAAGGCACTTTCCCCACATCGGTCTTTTCTGCAACCGCTGCCAGCATGGCCTCTGCCAATCGCAAAAGTTCCTGGTTGAGTTCGGCTTCTTCCTGCGTGGCGAGCACTTCGACGAAAGCTTTGGCCAGATCGGCAAAGAGGGATTGCGCGTAGATGAGGTGATCCAGTTCGAGGGTGGTTTTATCAAATGTTGCAACCTCTTGCCGATTTTTTCGTTTCCCCCCCAATTCGATGGGTTGGGAAAGGCCTATGGAAAGCTCCATGGCAGACACGCCGCGAAGCGCAGCATGCCCGCCAAAGTTTTCCATCGCCACTTCAAACTCGGGGTTTGGCAGCAGGCCTGCCTGCATAATGACCCCTTCCTGAGCCTGGATTTCCAAATAGCTTGCTTCCAGACCAGGGTGGTTTCTCATGGCAAGGGCCAGTGCTCCTGCCAGGTCGATGCTTTCGCCCGCGCCGGGAAGGCGAAAAACATCCTCCGAAAATGCGCCCGGTTCACCGCCGTCACCCGGGAAGGCATGGGCAATAGCCTGATGGTTTGTGCGGTGGCTGAGTGAGGACGTCTGGGGTAATGGCGTCAAGGCACACCCCGTCCCCAGGATGACCGAAACAGCGGCCATCCAGAGTAATGTCGATTTCATGAGACAACTCCACTGCGAGAAGGCAACGCGAGATATCGGACGCAAAGCACGCACAAAGGCACATACGCCTCATGGCGCAGGCGTCAGATATTTGCTTGTTTAGACCGTCAACGAAGGGGCCTGTCTCAATTCAGAAGGACGACCGTTTTCAGATGAACAAGGTGCGGGGGCACAAGCACATGGCGGCCATCCGGAAGGATGGGGGCATGCGAAGGCCTGGCTTCAAACTGTGCAAACAGTACGTGAACATGCGGATAAACAGGGGGAAAGAGATGGACAGATGAAAAGTCAGCGCTTTGGCTTTGATAGCCGAAATATTGAATCGCATCGCTGCCGGCACATGCCAGAACGATATCCAGACATGGCCCGTGGTCGCCGTCTTCGCCATCTTTTGCGAAATGCTCCGCCTGCGAGGCGCCCTCGGAATGGCAATCGGCCATGGGCAGCGTTTCACATGGGCGCACAAACCAGCCGACATGCTCATCATCATCGCCCAGGCAGATCACCACATCAATGCCTCGCGGCAAGATCAGGAAGACGCTCAGGACGAGCATGAACGACGCAATGGCGTATCGGACAGCGTGACGTAACATATTGGCAGACCTGGGCAGTTCGCAGGTGTATGGCTAAGTGGGAGACTCGGCGCCATGTCAGATTAACTGCACGGGCGCTTTCCAAATTCCCCAGTCACAAACTCTGCAAAAGTTTGTCGCCAAAGTCAAGCGCAGTAGCTGAAGGGGGCCGAGCCCCCTGCGCCGCTATGCTCGCCCTTTTTGTGTCATCATAAAAGGCGCGGTGTATCTGCTTGCAGATAGCCGCGCCCGGCCGCGTATTGCCCATGCGGGCAATAGCGGGCGTTCCAAAACAGCTGCACCAAACCTGGCTCGCATACGCGGCTACCCCCAAGAGCGGGGCCTCAGTCGCCGGCCCCGCAACGCCCCGCTTTATGTGGGGGAGCATTGCTCCCCCACACCCCCTGCAATGCTGCGCATTGCTTGTGAGCAGAGGGCGAAATGATTCGTTTTTGGCTAAAATTATCGTCTTTTGGAACGATTTCTCGCTTGAGATGACGGGTGATTTTTAGAACTCGACGGCCGTGGGGAGTCCCCACACCCCCTGCAATGCTGCGCATTGCTTGTGGGCAGAGGGCGAAGCGGCGGATGGCAATCCGCCCGCCCATGATTGCCGCCCGCCATTGTTTCATTCGCCGTCAGGCAGGCTGCCGGCAATCA
>WQTY01000444.1 GCA_009786045.1 Pseudomonadota bacterium
CTGAGTGGGGGCCTGCTGTGCGATGGTTGGGGGGGCAATGCCCAAATCGTCAGTGGTTTTGACGGCATTGACGTCGACTGCCTGCTGGAGTTCTTCCTTGCTGCCGCCTGTCATTAAAACGATGACCACCACGGCGAGACCCACGATAACAACACCGACAACCCCCAGGACGACATAGAGCACTGTGTTGTCTTTTTTGGTGCCAAGCTGCAGCATGGGCGTCATGGGCATCATGGCCCCGGGATCGTAGCTGTTCGCCTGCTCAAAGTTGCGCCGTCGCGGCGCCGGTCCCGTTGAGGCCAATGCTTTGACATCAATAAGGCCCGAACCGTTTGTGACGGGAACGTTTGCCTTGGAAGCGGTGGGAGACTTGCCGCCGGCGCTTACGGCCTGGAGGCTGCTCAGGCTGAACAACACGGAGTTCTCGCTGCGGGCGCCGATCAGGTCGTTTGCCGTGCCAAAGCCACTGCCGGCCGCTGGTGCAGGCGCCTGCCTGCCCATATTCATGTCCAGCTGGAAATCGTCCTCCATGGATGCCGCATGGCCATCCATGCCCACGATGCCGGCCTGATGGTGGCCATCGAACGGACTGTAACCGCCACCACCGTGCTCCTGCTCGAAGCTGGAGATATCAATGGCTGCTGTTTCGTCACCGCCGTGGCCGTAGTCGGGCAAAGGCGCATACCCCATACCCGCATAGCCTCCGCCCTGGGGTCTGGCGGCAACGCGCGTTGCGTCATCCACCACAGCTTCCCCATTGACGACGGATGCCAGATAGCTGAACTCTTCCAGGGCGCTCAACGCCGTCCAGTCCGACAACCCGTCTGCCCAGACATATGAGTCCAGCGTGACCTGACCGTTCTGGTAATACAGCTCCAGATCCTGAGCCGACAGCGGACCCACCGACTCATCGTTGACCGCAACGTACCAGCGAGGCTCCAGAGCTTGCGGATCCAGCATTGAGGCATCAATATACCGTTCCGTCGAACAACGCGGACACACGACGCGACATGAACCACTCGCCAGATTCGCATCGGGCAACCAATGTCTCGCACTACAACCACCGCAAACAATCTTCATTCGTCCACTCCGTTAATGCCTCACCCTGTGATCGCTCATGGCTGCATCGAGGATTCTTGCACATCCTCTTCCGACAGTCGCAAAAAACTCCGCCGCAAATTCAGTGCACCTTCAAAGACAACTTCTGTCCGGGCGCGCTCAAACATGCCCTGGGGATCACGAAAAGCGCCATCTATCAGCATGTCGTCGAAATTATACAACTTCTCCTCAATGATATCCTGGCCAAAAACCTGTGCAGGCCAAAGCACAATCAAAGAAAGCCATAAGACACGCCAAAGGCTGCTCACCGCGCACCTCCATCCCACCCAACTGACCGCCCAGCCCCTGCTGGCTTTTATACCAAGAACAGCCACTATGGTCAAAAACTTATGTTTACATCGTCGACAATGTACCGCCCGGCCAGGCATTGCCCGGTCAGGTATCCCACTGACATAACGGTTTGCACGCTAGCTTTCATCCAGCAGCAGGACGGAATCGATCCGGGACTTCGTAATCGAACCCTCGCGCTTGATAACCACTTCGTCATCCAGAAAGTCGAGAACAGTCGAAGGCGGGCACGGCGGGATGTCTCCTGCGTTGACAAAAATACTCACTGAAGACACAAAATTTTTGCGAATCAGAGCCGGACTCGTTGCACCATGTTTCTTTTCCCGGTTCGCACTCGACACCAGCAGAGGACGATCCAACTCATGCAGCAGGCGCAATATCCATGGCTCCGACGGCACCCTCACCCCGAGCTTGCCGCCGGCCTTTGTCAGCGGGCGAAGTATCGGCCCCGGGATTGTCTCCTCGTTGGGCTCAAACCTTATCGTCAATTCGCCCGGCCACAACTGTTTGGCCAGCCGTTTGGCTTTCGAAGGAATATGACCCGCAACGCGTTTCAGCATCGCGAAATCCGGGATGAAAACAAGAGATGGTGCCTTCGAGGTCCGGTGCTTCGAAAATAGCAGCCGATTGACCGCTTCGCCGTTCGTCAGATCCGCGAAAATACGATAGCTCGAACGGCACGGCAAACAGACAAGCCCCCCCGATTCCAGACAGCTTCTGACGTTAACGAATTCTGAACCTCGCGTCATTTCCTGTAGTTCTATCGTGCGCATGATGACTCCTTGTTGGGCGAAAAAACACACCGCATTTCCCGGCTTATATGCATTTTGTGACGATGTCCAAGCATAATTCGCTTGGCACGCTGGCAGATGGCGAACACGCATGGCGGATGCTCCTTGCAGCACACTTCATGGACTCTGTAAGAATTTGCGCCATTTCATGGTCATGTGCGCTGAATGATGGGTGCATGCCGGAGGGAGCGCTGATTCTCTTCTCTCAACGATTCAGTATTCGTTCTCTGAGCACAAGCTGATTGTTTTGCTTCTGCTTGCAATGCAAGGTATGTGGCTCCAAATGATGTACTTTGCCACTTCATCCACAAGCAATGCGCAGCATTGCAGGGGGTGTGGGGGAGCAATGCTCCCCCACGAAAAAAAGGAGCTTTCCATGTTACGTATTACCCGGCTTGCAGCCATGACGCTT
>WQTY01000445.1 GCA_009786045.1 Pseudomonadota bacterium
CATTACTCTCCGGCCATCTCTGATACCTCAACAGCCCCTCGACGATGGCATGACACAGTGCCGACGAAGAGCCCGCCCCCTGACCCACGGGGATGTCACTCTGTATCGTGCAGGCCAATCCCTCGGCATCCTCCTCCAGAATGTCCATGGCACAAAGCACGAGGTCAGCGGCCTGTGCCTCAAATGCCAGAATCTCGTCCTGCGAAAATTCAGCCGCAGCATGCGGCGGAAAAATACAGCGCACCACAAACGTTTCGGATGGCTCAAAAATTGCCCTGACCGAAAAACAGCTCGCCGGCATGGCGACGCAATGCCCCCCATGCACGACGAAGTGTTCGCCGCAAAGGATGAACTTTGCATGTGCGCTGGCACTGACCATCGCCTAGCACGCGCCCCTGATGATCTCAACGAATGCATCTGCCTTCAGGGAAGCACCGCCCACGAGCGCGCCATCAATATCTTTTTGCCCAAGAAGTGTTTTGGCATTGGAAGCATTGACACTGCCCCCATACTGAATGCGAATGGCCTCGGCAATCTCACCCCCAAAGCATTCCGCCAGCCTGGCACGAATCGCCGCATGCACCTCCTGCGCCTGCTCGGGCGTCGCCGTCTTGCCCGTGCCAATGGCCCACACAGGCTCGTAGGCAATGACCACCAACGTCGCCTCGCTCGACTCGACCGCCGCCAAACCCTCGACGAGCTGAGTCAGCACGACATCAAACGTTCGCCCATCCTCACGCTCCTGAAGCGTTTCGCCAATACAGACGATGGGAATAATGCCATTGTCGAGCGCTGCACGAACGCGTTTGGCAACAGAAGCATCGGTTTCGCCAAAAAACTGCCGGCGCTCGGAATGCCCGATGATCGCATAAACACAGCCCACATCCTTGAGCATGGCTGCGCTGACTTCGCCCGTATAGGCACCGCTTGGTGCATAGGCGATATTCTGCGCACTCAGCCCGATATTGCTCCCGGCGAGCAGGGGTGAAACGGCTTCAAGACAGGTGAAGGCGGGGGCCACGGCGATCTCGACGTTGTCAATGCCGGCGACCAGGGGCTTGAGCGCCTCGACCAGGGCCTTGGCCTCGGCACGCGTGTTGTTCATTTTCCAGTTTCCGGCGATGAAGGGTTTTCTCATGGAACGTACTCCAAAAAAATCGATAGTAAGTGAAGTTTTAAAAAAGGAGACGCCCGCTATCCTCGCCCAGGCGAGAATACGCGGGCGGGCGCGGCTATCTGCCAGGGACGCAGATACGCCGCGCCTTTTATTTTCTTTTTTGTGGGGGAACTCGTTCCCCCACACCCCCTGCCATGCCTTGCAGCATGGCTTGTGGGTGAATGGCAAAGCACATTTTGGGAATCAGGCTGCCGGGCGCGCCGCAGGCGGAGGGGGTAGCGGCGTATTGGCATTCATGCCAATAGCCGCGTAGGGGGAGACTTCCCCCACGAAAACAAAAACGAAAATGCTCTAGCCCTGGCGCAGCGCTTCGACACCGGGCAGCGTCTTGCCTTCAACGAGTTCAAGGCTTGCGCCGCCGCCCGTCGAAACGTGTGTGACCTTCTCGTCGAGGCCAAATACTCGGATCGCTGCCGCCGAATCGCCGCCGCCCACGACGGTAATGCCCTGGCACTCGGTGAGCGCTTTGGCAACGGCAATCGTGCCCTCAGCATAGCGAGGATTTTCGAAAACACCCATCGGCCCGTTCCAGAAAACGGCCTTGCCCTTTTTGACGACCTCTGCATAAATGTCGCGCGTTTTGGGGCCAATATCGAGGCCGGCCATGCCCTCAGGGAATGATTCGACGATGCTCGACGCCGATGCATCATCGAGATCCTTGGCCACCACATGATCGACCGGCAAAAGCAGTTCACATTTGCTGTGGCTGGCCTTATCAAGGATGCGCGCCGCGATATCGAGAGCATCGCGCTCAACGCGGCTTGCCGCGACGTCCACGCCCTTGGCCGACAACAGCGTATAGGCCATGGCGCCGCCGATGCAGATCTGATCGCACTTCTCGACCAGTGCCTCAATGACGCCGATCTTGTCGCTCACCTTGGCGCCGCCCAGAATGGCCACAAACGGATGCTTCGGATCGTAAATGATGCCGCCAAGGAACTCGATTTCCTTCTTCAGGAGAAAGCCGCAGCCCTTGTTTGCGCCAAAGTACGGCACCATCGTCGCCATCGAAGCGTGCGCACGGTGACACGTCCCAAACGCATCGTTGACATAGACATCTGCCAGCTCGGCAAGCGAAGCCGCAAATGCTTTCTGCTTTTCTTTCAAAAGCTTCTTGGCCTGATCCTTTTCCTCGTCCGTGGCAAACTTCCCGCGGGGTTTGCCCTCTTCTTCCTCATAAAAGCGCAGGTTTTCGAGCAGCAGAATCTGCCCCGGCACCAAACGCCTGGATGCCTCAAGAACGCCCTCACCCACGCAATCCTCGGCAAAGATAATCTCGCGCTCGGGCAAAAGATCCGAAAGACGCTCAGCCACCGGCCGGAGCGAAAACTCGGGCGAAGGGTTGGTTTTGGGGCGTCCCAAATGGCTCGCCACGATGGGCAAGCCGCCGTTTCGGATAATGTACTGAATGGTCGGT
>WQTY01000446.1 GCA_009786045.1 Pseudomonadota bacterium
CGAAGCAGCGTGCAGCCTCGGGTGAAAGCCGCCAGTCGTTGCCGCTCGACGCGGCGTCGTTCGACGACCGATCCGCCCCTGCCACAGCCGATGCCGTAAAGCGCTGCGTGCTATTTGGATGAGACGCCTGCTCCGCGAACCACGTCACCAGGCCCAGCGACCGCAGATGGGCATAAGCATTCATGATGGCCTCGACGCTCGCAGGCAAAAACTCACCAAGCTGCTCAATGTTTCGATGACCATCGGTAAAATCCAGCACCACCCAGTCCAGAGGCGTGAGCTGCTTATAATCTGCTGTCTTCGCTGGATGACGCTGCACAACTGTGCTCAAGTCCATCTTCACTTCCTGATCCATACCGACTCCCCAACCTGATAACACATGGGCACACAGCATGCCGCCTGTGATACGCATACACGCCTTTCAGATCCACCACGCACAGACGTGACGTCGCGCGAATTATCGCTCAACCCATGCGACAGGCAAGTTTTATGGGCATGAAACGAGGCCCGGCCAGGTGAGGCACAAGCCTACACCGATATCACTTTAACAATATATTGAATTTGATGTAGGTTGAGTAGTTTTCTTGCTATGTATGCTGGTGTGTGCATGTGCGCATACAATGCCTTCATGTCGGCTGGTCATTCGTTTTGGCAGTCATATTCACTTAATACATTCTATTGGAGAGCTTTCATGAATTCCCCACCACGCACTTCCTTCATTGATTCCGTAAGGACGATCAAGCCAGCATTCTGGACTGCCAACGTCCTGGAAGCCGGCGAGAGACTCGCTTACTTCGGCATCCGCGCCATCCTTCCCCTCATGATGGTCTCATCAGGGCTTGGGGGCCTCGGCCTTGATCATGCGCAAAAGGGCATCATCTTCGGTGTCTGGGCACTTTTGCAGTGTCTTATTCCCATGGTCAGCGGAGGCTTTACCGAAACGTTTGGGTACAAGAGGTCCCTGCTCGTCGCTTTTGTCATCAATCTAATCGGCTACACCATGCTGGCGAACATCCTCCATCTGAGCGACGTCGTTGGAGGCCTCTTTGGCACGAGTTTGAGTGCGAACACCATCAACTTCACCCTTATGTTGCTGGCCGGATGTACCGTTGGCATTGGAACAGCCATTTTCAAGCCGCCTGTTCAGGGTGTGGTGGCGAAATCTCTTAACGAGACGAACTCCGGCTTTGGATTTGGCCTGTTCTATTGGGTGGTAAATGTGGGCGGCTTCCTTGCCCCCATTTGTGCCAGCATACTTCGCGGCTCAGATGATGCCCCGACCTGGAGCTATGTCTTTTGGGGAGCAGCCTTTGTCACCCTGATTAACATCCTTGTGACGCTGGCACTGTTCCGAGAACCGGAGCGCACAAAAGAGGAAATCGCCGCCAGCAGTAAAAAATCCGCCAAGGCGGTCTTTGTCGGCACACTCAAGGTTCTCTGGAACGACAAGTCAATGCTTGTCTTTTTGCTCATCGTCTCCGGCTTCTGGCTCATGTTCATGCAGCTTTGGGATTTGCTCCCAAACTTCCTCGACGAGTGGGTGGATCGGCGTGACGTTGGACACTGGCTTACGAGCCGTTTCGATGCCAAAGGCCCCATTGGCCTCCTCCTTGAGTCTAATGGTGCGCTCAAACCCGAAATGATCCTCAACATCAACTCGGCGACCATCATCATTCTCGTCCTGCCCCTGTCGGCGCTCTTTGCAAGATTCCGCATGATGACAGCCCTCATTGTGGGCATGATCATCTCTGTCATCGGCTTTGTCATGTCAGGCATGACCTCCATTGGCAGCCTTGCTGCACTGGCCATTTTCACCTTCTCCATCGGTGAAATCATCTGCTCGCCAAAATTCAGCGAGTACATCGGCATGACAGCACCATCTGACAAGAAGGCCATTTACATGGGGTATTCGAATATCCCGTTCGCCATTGGCTGGGCAGTCGGCAACTTCCTCTCCGGGCCGCTGTACCACACGTTTTCGTCGAAAGAAGTCCTCGCCAAGCAATGGCTCGCCGAGCAGGGCGTAGCACGTGCAGATTTTGATGCACTCAGGCTCCCCGAAGCCATGGCCATGGTGCAGGAAAAAGTCGCTGCCCAAACAGGCCAGGCCGTCGACCTGTTCCAGGCCAGTGACGTTCTCTGGCAAGCCTACAACCCATGGGTCATCTGGATTTTCCTCGGCTCCATCGGCCTTGCCTCCATGGTGGGCATGATCGCTTTCTATTATAAGAGCGGCATGCACCACAAAGACACCGTCAAAGCGACCAGCACAAATGATGCAGGCAAAGACTCTGTCAATGCAGATTTGAGCGAAGTCTCTGAAGATGTGAATTCAAACGAGTCATCTGAAGATGCGGCGTCAGACGCCAGTGATGGTGACAGCGGAAATTGACCCATCATTCCGCAGGGGCGTAGCACGCTACGCCCGTACAAGTAGGGGCGACCGTCCTCGGTCGCCCGTTTCCCCGGGAATCAATTCCGAAGCCGGGCGTTGCGGGGCCGGCGATTGAGGCCCCGCACAGGGGGTAGACGCGTATGCGAGCCGGGCCGTTTTGGATCGCCCGCTATTGCCCGCAGGGCAATACGCGGTCGG
>WQTY01000447.1 GCA_009786045.1 Pseudomonadota bacterium
CGCCTTTATCGGCTTTCTCTTCTGCCTCAGCGGCAGCCTCTTTTTCCGTCTCAGCCACCTCTTCGCGCCCGCGGACAGCCTTCTCGGTCTGGACAGCAGCACGCCGCTCCTTTCTCAGCTCGCGCATCTCATCCTTGGATTTCTCATCCGAAACCACCGTACGCTTAGCTTCTTTAATCTCGGCAAGGGAGAGCTGATCTTTATTCCGATCTGCTTCGGGTGATGCGCCATCGGCCGCTTTGTCTTGTATTGCCTTTTTTTTGCCATCTTCGATGGCCCTGGTCTTCTTCGGCGGCAACAGCAAAAGTACCAGCAGAACCAGGAACACAATGCCAATGCCTATAATCAGCGTCCAGTTCGGCTCACCAGCTGCCTCTATCTGTCCCAAAACAGCCCAAATCGAAAAACCTGATATCATTGCAATCTCCTCACTCGGGTCAACACGATGCTGGCGTGATCTACTACATTCTGCCACCTGATGGCAAGCATCCCACGCCATCTTGGGCACGGGTTATTTTGGCCTGGGCAATTTCTTGAGCTCAATCTTGCCCAGCCGCACGGCATCGTAGCTGTAAATATCGCTCAGGAAGGCAACGACACCCGAGTCGTCAACGCGGGCATTGAGGTAGACGATATCGATATCCACAGGGCGATTGAGATAAATGCTCGTTTCAACGCCTGGGCGTGCACTGAGGATGGCATCGACTTTGGCCTCATTCCACTGCCCATCCTGCTCCAGAAGCAGCTTTGCCAATTCGAGCGGATCCTGAACGCGCATGCAGCCATGCGAGTAAGCGCGCACCGGATTCCTGAAAAGCGCCTTAGCGGGCGTATCATGCAGGAATGTGGCATGTGGATTCGGGTACATGAATTTGACTTTGCCAAGGCTGTTTTTGGGATTGGGCAGTTCCCGCACATAGTAGAGCCGCGGATTGCCAACGTTGACTTCTTCGTAGTTGTTCTCAATATAGTAATTCGGGTTTGCAGCAAGCTTGGGCTCAAGCTCTTCGATGCGAATTCTGGCAGGGACGTTCCAATAGGGCTGGTAGATGATTTCGTTGAGTTTTGATGTCTGCAGCGGCGTTCGATTCGGATAAAGCGGGTAGAGAGTGTCGGGATCCGGCACGGGCTTTTTGGTGACGGGATCCTTTTGGATATCATTATTGCCGACGACGATCCGAAAACGCCGAAGCAGCTTGCCGCTGCGCCATACCTCACCATGAAAATCCGGTATATTGACCTTGACATAGTAATCCACTGAACCGAGGGCGGATTCCCGGTACCGCTGAAGCGTCAGATCGATTGTTTCCAGCCGCTGTTCCGGTCCAACCGTCAGGTTCCGAAACAGCACAATGTCGATGAGTTTCTTGTCGGAGAGCTGGTGCGTATCGCGATACAGCAGCACAGCATCTCGAATCGTCTCGTCGAAGATGTCAGAATGCACATCGCCAACGGCGTAGCCCTCGGCCTGCAGCCGCACGCGAAGGCTCGGGACATAGGGATAGGCTTTTCCAATGACGGGGTCGCCGGCATTCTTCGTATGCTCGACGCCGGGCCATCCTCCTGCCGCGATGGCATCGGTGTAAATACGGCGTGCCCCCATGAGCAGGGCATATTGCCCGTCTTTGGGTGCCAAAATCTCAAAGGCGGACTGAACACCCTGCACACCCAGAAAATCGAGAAAAGCACGAACGCGTGAACCCACCACGGCTTCATCACTCAGGTAAAGCCGAAACCGATCAAGCGAATAGTCATTCTGCGGATAATTGAGCCGGTAAACACGCGCCCATTGCGTCAAATCGCAGGTCAGCAGCACATCCAGCCGGGCATCAAGCTCGCTCACACTCTCCACATGCTGTGAAACCTCCTCAAGGAAAGCCTGATAGCGAGGCATGAGCGATGGCTCGTCGCGAAGCAATGCGGCAAAGGTTTTGCCGGACTGCGCGTCGTCCACCCATGCCGGATCGAAAACCGCCTTGAACCTCGGGCTCCTGACGACATCAAAGTCATCGTCGTGCCAGGTGAATTTCGGCATTTTGGCATTCTTTTCGTGCTCCGAAATAAGGGTCACGACTGTATCGAGGTGAGCCGGCACAAAGTCACTCCCATGCGCCCCGATGTGATTCAAAACATCCAGGGCAGTTTGCGTATCGTCTCTGTCGGCCTGAATCAGAAAAGGCCGAAATGCCCGCGCAGCATAAGCCTCCCGCACAGCTTCATCGTCACATTCCGCCACAAAACGCTCGATCATTCCCGGCGCAGTGGCAGGAACATCATTCAAGGCCGCCAGCACATCCGCATCCTGCTGGATTCTGGTCACCCACGTCGCCAGACGGCTATCCTCCTTAGGCGTCACAGCGGCCTCCGTCGACGTCTCCGGCGACGAGCATCCCCACGCCAATGCCAAAACCATGATCCACTCAAACCGATGCTTCACAATTTCCTCCTTAGATCCCGGCGTCATTTGGGACGGCTTTGGGTCCCGCACCACCGTTCTAGCAGGTAGCAAGAACGATTTCCTTTTAAAATCTTCATAATTTGGCAGGGGGAAGCCTCCCCCTGCGCGTCTATCGGCAAT
>WQTY01000448.1 GCA_009786045.1 Pseudomonadota bacterium
CGGCCCCGCAACGCCCCGCTTCGGGGGGGAACCTGCTATCGACCGGGCGACCGGAACGGTCGCCCCTACTCCCCCACAAAAAAACTACAGATCGAGGAAATTCAGGTACAGGCTGATGCCGTTGCCATCGAGACTAAACTGGAACTTCTTTGCATCCATCTTTGCCTTGCGCGTGCCGTTGCCGTCGGGAACGGTAATCTCGTCGAAGTTGATCGAATAATTCGCATAGCTGACGACGTCGGCAAAGAACTGTGATTGGGTCACAATAGAAACAAGCCCGGAGACAAGCCTCATCGCACCCGCTGAGTGCCCGGTCGTGATGTTGCCAATGCCGATGTTGAAGGCCTGATTCGAAAGCGAAATATGAAGCCCGGCCAAGATATCCATGTAGCCGCAGAAGGCCGTGGTGTTCCAGAACCTGAAGGCCATGGTAAAATATTTTTGAAAGTCCGGATCCAAAGCAAGCAATATGTCCTGAGGATATTCCTGTGCCATATTGGCCATCGTAATCTTTACCCCCGAAAGCATATCGTCCGACCCGGCCTCATTCGTTGACAACGTTCTGGCCACATGCCCTTCGTACATCATTCTGGCAATCAGCCCGCGAATGAGGTCGGGGTGGATGTGAAAGCCGATCTCCGCATCCGAAGGAAAAGCTTCTTCCCACCGGACGCTCGTCGATTGCGCGAACAGGAGGTTCGAATACATGCCAAACATGAGGGTTCCTTCCTGCTCATTGACACGGGGCGAACCTGCCAGCATTTTAATCTGCCTGTCGCCAATCTCCCAGGCCGCGATGTCGAAGAGATGAACCCTGCGTTTAAGTTCTTTGGAAAAAAGCTCCTTAACACCCAACTCTATCCCCTGAAGGATAAAGCCTGGGACACTGCCAGACGAACCGCCCGCTGTTCCATCAAGTTTCAGAAGCTGAGCCTGACCCAAATCAATGTACATCCGCGTGCGCACCGTGCCATCAAGGACTGCCACAAACGGCACGCCAAATTTTACGGCAACGCCATAGTAACTGCCAAGAACATTCACCCCAACCGGAAAGTCGAAAGTAAGGCAATTGGCAAGCTCTGCCTCTGGGTACTGGTAAATAAAGCCTGTCGAGCGGCAACCGCCCACCTGGATCACCGGAAACGGAATCGGCACGGAAAATCCGCTCACACCAATAGAATAATTCCACGTTTTCTCCGCTGCGGCCCTGAAAAGCTTGTTAATCGCCGTGGCGTTCAAAACCATGGCCATCGAAAAATCACCGCTGGTGTCGATTTGGGTGACCAGCGCCCCCTCCGAAAGCACAGCCTTCTCGTGATCAGCTGCAAAAGTCTGACATGAACCACCCAGGCCATCCAGGAACTCACAGCCCCCCAAAAACAGCGAAAGGCCAAGCGCCGAAACTGCCGCGGCTGAACGCGTTATCTTCATCATCTTCATTCGTATACACTCCTTACAAATACCCAACGTGCCTGAGACAGGCATCACGCGCTTATGATACCGCTTCCTTCCATGGGAATATATACCCAGCCTGCACAAAATGCCGTATCAATTCTAAGGTTTGATTTACGATAATGAAAGAGCATGTCGCAATATTTTATTGACCGAGAGCAGCACCCTCCCGGAAGCCGCAGACACCAGATTAAGGCTTGCTTTTACCCCTCAACCATCATACTATTGCGGCCCATGTTTTGCGAGCTGGCCGTCTGCCATGGCGCCTCCAGCCGCATGCTCCTAAACGTGAAATCGCAAGTGCGTTTCCCATCATCCGAGTATCTTCGGGTAGCCATACCATGCTCACTTTTATCTATGTCGTTTTTGCCCTGGTCTCTCTTTTCCTCATCGTCACGGTTCTGATTCAGCCCGGAAAATCTGGCGGGCTTGGCGCAGCCTTTGGCGGTGGCGGGAATACCGTTTTCGGTGCAGGCGGCGGCACGCCTGTCTTTCGGAAGATGACGACCGGAGCGGCCGTTATCTTTATGCTCTTGAGCTTACTCCTGTCCTACATTTCGCTCGACAAAAGCCTCGCCGGCGTGGAATCGCAAAAAACGCGCGGCCTTGATTTCTCCGCCCCCTACGAAGCTCCCGTCATTCCGGCAGCGTCAGCCACGCCTCCCGCTGCGCCTGGTCTCGATTAATCCCTCCGGCCTTCGAATGCGGCAAGCGTTTATCGGCATGCCGCCCTCCGGCATGAGGTGACCCTCAGAATACCTGTGCCACGTCATGGCATGTGGCAACGATTGATGTGATGTCAATATGCCTTGAGAAGTCGCCAACCACCGTCGGCTATTTTTGCTGTCCCGCCACCGCCTGCTGCTGGCATGCACCGACGCCACCTAGGAGGAGTCCATGTCCATCCTCAAAATCATCGCCATCGCCACTCTTGTCCTGAGTGTCATTGCCTTCATCGTTCAATCCAGAAAAACGAAGAGCCTGACACGAATGACCATCCTGCTTTTTGGCGTGGCGGTTTTATCAGCAGCACTCCTGTTCCTGACGGACTTTTCTGCCAAGCACAATGTCCCGGATGCCGGTAACCTCCAGGCCGGCATCCCCGCTC
>WQTY01000449.1 GCA_009786045.1 Pseudomonadota bacterium
CGAGGGCAACATATCGCGTTGTCTTGAGTACGAAGTGATAAATCCGTTCGACGATTTCACGACGGCTTTTGGCGCCATCGACGAGCTGCCGGACGGCAGCCCGGATGGCATCATCGGCCACCCACTGAGGCTTTGCCAGGTCGATGTACCAGTTGGCGACATCCTGCCATGTCTGGAAAGAAGACACGAACAGGAAGGGCACGATTTCCGTGATGCCGGGTGACATCTCTTCGGCCAGGACGCGCGGCACATCGTGTTCTTCAAAAGTGAAGATGACGCGATTGCCTTTTTCCTCCCGTTTGACCTCAGTGAGCACGGACGAGGCAACAAGGGGGGTGTGCCGGTAGAAGCTGACAGGAAAGTCGTTTGGCGCGATGACGATGTACCGAATCCACTGTTTATTGAAGGTAGACTGGAGCTGGAAGACGTCGCCGAAAAACGGCATCTGGCTGGCGGCTCGATGCGTTTGCGTGCGTTTGAAGCGGAATTCGACTCTGTCGCCAACGGTCAGATCCGGCAGACGGATGACCAGTTGCCGCTGGTCGAAGTACATGCGGATAGACTCATCGGCGACATCATACTCGGTGATGTCGTAGACTTGGCGAACGGTGCCGTCTCTTCTGGTCGTGGTGACAGAGATGATTTCCAGACGTTCATCTGTGGGTGAGTAATTTAAGGGAACAGCTCTGAGCGCACGAACGCCCTGTTCGTCGAGGATTTCGAAAACGATCTGGCTAAAGGTTGAAGTCAGGCCGTTAGGGAGGATCTGGACGACGCGCTGGTCAAGGAGCGCGACATAGCCCGAGGCAGAAGCGTCGCGGTTTCCTGGGATGGTGTCGATGATGAAGGGTTTTTCGAAGGTGTTTTCTTCGAAAGCGTTGCCGTCATTATCGGACAGTGGAGCGTAATTGGCGCGTTTTCGCAGGCTTTCATCCTGTGGCGCCAGTGCCGAGGCCATTCTGAATGCTTCAAGGCTGTCTCTGTTTTGTCCTGCACGCAGGCGATAGCCCGCATAGCGCCGCCAGCGATTCGGATCGTTGACGCGCATGTCGAGAAAGATGGCATACTGTTCGTCGGCGGAAACACGCCAGCCCTGTTCGCCGTACAGGCTGGGATTTCGTCCTGTGCGCATGAGCGCTTCGAACCCATGTGCTTCGGCGATATTGAGCCAATAGTCCCACATGGCATCATCATAGGGATGCCGGGCGAAGAAGTTTGCGACCTGTAGCTGGATGCTGGCGAGGATTTGTGCGAGATGGGTTTCATCGCCGGACAGGCGGGCCTGGCGCAGGTCGTTGTCGAGAATTTCGATGAGATAATAGGGCGATGATTGTTGAATTTCCCAAAGTTCTTTGATGACCCGTATCCGTTCTTCGGCGTCTTCTGGTTTGGAGGCCGTCGTCAGCCATGCCGTCAGGAAGGCCGAACTTGAGTTGGCAGGCATGGCTTTGAGTACTTCGCGAGAGACGAGCCTTTGCTGCATGATCCTCTCGACAAGGGATGTCACAAGGCCTTTGGTGAGGCTCTGTTTTGTGTCGGCGAACAAGGCCTGTGCTCTCGGCCAGATGTCGACGAGCCGCACGCCCGTGCTTTGTTCTGTCGAGAACTCGACCATGGCCTGAGCATAGAGCTGCCGAATCCATGGATTGGCCGGGTGGTGTTGCTGGGCAATGCGCAGGAGTTCAAGACGCGTCCAGTGGTCATCAATAATGGCTGCGGCGGTAAGGATGTCGTCGATAGGAAGGGACGCTGTTTTTTGCAGGTCGCGGAGCAATAAATCCCGCAGTGCATTTTTGGCTTCGTTTGAAGGCAGGATATGCATTGCAAGAAGCGCGCGCATAGGCGCCGACACATCAGGCGCCTGATACAGCGTTTCGAGGATGGAGGGCTTGCCCTGGGGGAGATCCACGCTTTCCTGCAGGGCTTCACTGATGATGGCGTGTTCGATGTCGACACGAAACGCCAGGGGGGCATCCGTTTTGGCATCTGTCAGGAACACGAAAAAATTGGGCTGTATCTCAATGGCTGCCACTTTGATGACGAGGATATTGTCGCCGGCTTTGAGATCAACAGCATAAGAGGTGCCCAGCATTGGGGCAGGGTTGGCGCCCAGGCGGCCTTGTTCTGCGACGCGCTGGCCGTTCATCCATGCGACAGCAGGGGTCGCCGATGGTATTGAAATTCTGGCCTGCACGGCGCTGTCGACGACGATGCGCGTTGCCAAATACATGACGGCAAAACCGTCGTTGTAAACGGCTTCCTGCGGGAGAATGGTGCTTTCGTTGCCAATCGATCGGTAGGGTACCCAGCGTGCGGCAATGCCATCGGATTCTGTGACCTCGGCAGTGTCAAATCCCGCTTCGGGAGGGAATGCCTGGGAGAACCCCCAGATGGAACTGTTGTCGTAGGTTGGGGAGATCCGAAACGACGTCACGGCTCCAGGCAAATCTGTGACGTCTTTGCCGAGATCACCCCCCAGCCGTGCGCACTGCCAGTGGAGAAATCGTCGCACCTGCGGATCGGTGACCTCGCCTGCGAGGGTG
>WQTY01000450.1 GCA_009786045.1 Pseudomonadota bacterium
GTGGCCCGGTTGGAGCCGGCATGCCAGCCATTGGACGAGGTATCTGCTGCCCGGTGACGGGGTCATACGCAGGTGGCGCATAAGGCTGCTGGAAGCCACCGGCCGCCATGGTCGATGCACCAACTCCCATGCCCATCATGCCCAGACCGATGGCGCCGCCGTTGGGATTCTCGCCGGCTGCCTGAATGCCACGGGCAACGGACTGTTGCAGGAAGGCATTGCCGCGCGCTCCGGCAAGAGCATCTGCAGCACGTACGTCTGCGAGCAGCTTCTTCGAAGCCTCGTCGTACTCGATGGCCAACAGTGCGGCGGTCGCGATATGAAGACCGCGCAGCGAGTACCACTGGTAGTTCGCCTCGACCGCCTCGGAAAGCGATTTGGCAAAGCCGATGGCGTCACCTTGAATGCGGCTCATGGTGTGGGACGCATCGGGATCGTTCAGATAGTTGGAGAAGGCGGCGGACAGCGAGCCGACGACCTCGTTGAACAGCTGGGCGGCAGCCTGGTTGTCCATGTCCTGGAAATCGAAGACCCTCGCGTTCTGTGAGAGATACTGCACGGGGACAAAGCCCTTGACGAAGAGGATCGGGTCGACGATCTTCAGTGTATACGAGCCACGTGTGATGGCCCCGACCTGTGCGTTGTTGAAATAGGGGTCGAACCAATAGATTTCGCTCTGCGTGCCAAAACGGTTGTTGGGAATCTCCTTGAGGTTGACAAAGAATGCCAGTTGCTGTGCTCCGGGCACTCCTCCGAATTTGAACCGCTCCCAGGAGTTCTTCACAACGCTCTCGATGAGTCCTCCGCCTGACAGGAATGATTTGGAATACACGGAGTCGGATGACCACTCGTAACCACCGGGCGTGGCGCAAAAACCGGTGATAGCGCCGCTTTCGATCGTGATGATCGCAAATCCCTCGGGGATGACGATCCTCGACCCGTTTGTGATGATGTTCTCGCTACCTTTGACATTTGAAGTCCTGTTGGCATCTGCTCCGCTCCTGACAGCCGGAAAAACTCCTGCTGTTCCCGAGATTCCAGTGGGAACCGTATAGAAGTCTTTCCACTGGTCTGCAAAAGATCCGCCGATAGCCCCTACAAAAGCTTGGATAAATCCCATTTCTACATCCTTTCATTAGCGTTCTTCTCTTACAACTTTAATTCTCTTACAACTTTGATACACATGCAAACCACAACGTATTGTCTCGTGTTGTCGTCGTTGAGACAAGATGGAATTGTTGCATGAAGAGTATACTACTTACCCCGCAAGCAGGGTTACCCATTGTCTGTTTTGTAGGCATTTGGATGAATTATTTATTTAAGTGCACGCAATGCGTACGGAACTGATGCGTTGATACCTATTTCAGTCGCAATTTGTTAACTGCCGCCTCAAAAGACTTGGCTTGCTCATCGTCAACGGCAATTGCCAGAATCGTATCATCACCAGCTACCGATCCAAGTATGGACGGAAAGTCTGCTGCATCCAATGCGGCGGCTACTCCCTGTGCGGTTCCTGTTGAGGTCTTGATAACTATCAGATTTCCTGTAACAGTCACCTTATTCACAAGGTCTGAGACCATGCGTTGTAGATGCAGATCCTCTGCGAGCATATACACACCTTCTGGTAGCTTCCGAAGCCCCATATCGGTGATGTCTCGAGAGACTGTCGCTTGCGTACAAACGAATCCTCGATTTTTCAGCTCGTCCACAAGATCTCGCTGTGTGCGGATATATCTGGAGCGAACAATCTCACGAATTGTGTTGTATCGTTCCATCCGCTTCTTCATTTCTAACCTCCTCACCCTTTCAACGCCCGTAATGCCTTCTCAATGGTGCTTCGTTGAATTATACACAATTTTTTGTATTGCACAAAAAAACGCTTGTTAGTTTTTTAATGCATATTGCTTTACTATCAGCCAATTGATTCAATTCCTCGCTATTATACCGTAATTAAACTAATTTTGTTTTGTATTGGAACAGTAATTCTCAGTATACTTTAATGTGCTTATTTCAATAACAGTATTGCTCAGTTCGTTTGATCTGCCAACAGAAGTAGCAATAAGGCCTGTTGGGCNTGCAGGCGGTTTTCAGCCTCATCGTAAATGGCAGACCAGGGCGCATCCATGACTTCATCGGTGACCTCTTCACCGCGATGCGCCGGCAGACAATGCAGGAAGATCGCTCCAGGCGCCGCCAATTCAAAGAAAGGCCCGTCTATCTGATATGGCGTAAACACCCTGACCCGCTCATCGTGTTCTGACTCAGAACCCATGGATGCCCAGGTGTCGCGCTCATCGTGTTCTGACTCAGAACCCATGGATGCCCAGGTGTCGGTGATCACCACGTCGGCACCCTTGAGCGCTGTTGCGGGGTCTTTGCAGATTGTTAGTTTTGCACCGGTTTTCTTTGCCAGCTCCAGGCACTGTTTCAGATAGTCTTCGTTGGGTTGGTATGCTTCTGGCGTTGCGATGCTTACCTCCATGCCACAGAGCGCCCCGCCCTCCAGATAGGTATGGGCCATGTTGTTGCTGCCGTCACCAAC
>WQTY01000451.1 GCA_009786045.1 Pseudomonadota bacterium
GAGGTGGGGAGAGAGGCGGTGTCACTGTCAATGCCAGCGATCGCATTGCACGCGTCAACGGACAATCCACGATGCGTTCGCCCACTGTGCATGCTCGCCAGACTTTGACGCCGCGCACGCATCAAGTCGTGCCGGGCGATACGCTGTGGGATCTGAGCCAACGGTACCTGTCCGATCCTTTCAGGTGGCCTGCACTCTGGTCTTTTAATGCACAGATTACCAATCCGCATTGGATTTTTCCGGGCGACACTATCTACCTTGAACCCTTTACGCCGCAGCAGGCGGCACTGACGACGCTGGCGGGTGAACCCGCGCCCGTCCTGAGCTTTATACGGAGCCGGGGCAGCGTGCGGGTGCCTGGCATGTACATTTCCGAGATGCCCAAAACGCGCGGGCATATCCTGTTTTCGGATCAGGAGAAACGCATGCTGACCCTGGGCGATGATGTCAACGTCGACTGGGTTGACCTGGCCATGCGGGATCAGGTTCAAAATGGCCAGCAATTTGCGGTCTTTTCGGAATCCAGGCCGGTGCTCAATGAAAGGGGCAACCCGATGGCTTTTAAGATCGTCTACCTCGGCCTCATTGAGCTGATCGATGTCCGGCGCGATTCACTCTCGACGGCGCGCATCATTCAGACCAGCCGCGAGATCGTACGCGGGGACATCATCCTGCCCATGGACGCTCTGAACTATAACCTCGAACGCCGGCCCAATGGCATAAGCATGGAGGCCCGCATCATTGACACGATCGATGCCAACAGTCAGCTCGGAGAACAACAGTACGCCATTCTTAACCGCGGCAGCAGCGATGGCGTTGCCCCGGGAAACAGCTTCATCATCTTCGAGCAGCGTGAGGGTTTGGAAGGACTTGCGCGAGGGCCTGAAACTGAGACGCGCTATACCAGCGGCAATGACGAATCCGATCTTCGGGATGGCAGAATTGTTCGTGAAGAGGGAAGAGGCTGGATACTGGGCCGGCCTCCAAGGGCACCAGAATTTCCCAAACTCGATGATGTGCGCGATTTATATTCGGATCGCAACTATACGACAGCCGACCTGCCACTGCGCAAAATTGGGGAAATCATCGTCGTCCATACGCAGGACAAGTTCAGCACGGGAATCATTGTCGACAACGTCCGCGAGATCGACATCGACACGCGCGTTGTGATGATTCAGGGGTATTGATCCAGCAACGGGGCCAGGGATCCGATGCCATCGTGGCACCAGGTGAGGGGGGGATCCTGCATGGCACCGAGGCGCGGAAAGTAATTGTAGCCGCTCTTGGACAGCGCTGTTTTTTGATTGTCTGTGAGCGGTTTTTTTGTGCCGAGCGCCTGGCCGTAAGGCGCCAGCTGAGTGCTGCTGGCGATGGGATCGGGTGTGAGGTAGATGTTCAGGCAGCGCGGGATCAGAACCGGTTCGAAAGGCACATGGGGAGGGTGAAGGATGATGAGGTCGTGGTTGACTTTTCCCCGATACAGGCTCGCGCCATCAAAGACAGCCATTTGGATGGCCGTATTTCGAAGGCTCAGCTCCTGCATGTTTGGGGGCATTTCGGGCAGCTGAGCGGCGATGGCATCAAGGTGGTGGCAAAGTTTTTTGGCAAACGCGCCCGCTTCGTCGGGGGAAGCGTCGATGAAGAGACACTTGGGCGAGAGGCAGCCTGTCTGATCCCAAACACTGGCATCGCAGGCAATATTGGCATAATCCTGTGTGTCGAGATCGAGAAAGTCGCCGGCAGTCAGAGCAATGGCCGAGAGCTTGTGTCCATGGGCGATCATGCCCATGCCGAGCGCTTCACATCGGCTTTTGTAGTGGGCGATGGTGGTGTCAGACCCGCTGACGCTGACCATGTCGTGTTCGCGCAATGCCGCCTGGAGGGCATCATCGTCGCGTCCGCAGCGGCTCACCGAAAGGCGCGCGCCAAGAATCGGTGCCACTCGGCAAATGTCGTCCCGGAGTGCTTCGAAAAGGGCCACCAGATTATGGGCCGGCCGTACGGTAACAGTAAATGGCAGGATCAGTGGCAGGATCGCGTCCTGGAGTGAGGCGCTGGGCACAGTAGACGCTGTGACGAGAAAGAGTCTTCGGGAGGGTTTGTCCAGCCATGCCGCCCGCTGTTCGGTGCCAATGTCCGCATCCAGCCAGCGCTCCAGGAGAGCTTCGCGGCAAAGTGCTGGCGCCTGTTGCTCTATCAACGCTTTCCAGGCTTCAATGTGCCAGTGGCTAAACATGCGATCAAAACCAAAACGCAGCATGGGATAAGTATAGCCGGTTTCGGGGGCGTGGCGTTGCAGGATGGCATCGAAGGCTGGGCTTTGGGCCCAGTCGCGGGCAAGTCTGAGCATTTTCAGTTTTATTTTTTACGCAGGGAAGCTTGCTCCCCCGTACCCCCTGCAATGCTGCGCATTGCTTGTGGGTGAAGTGGCAGAAGGCTTCGTTTGGAGCCACATACTGCGCATTGCAGGCAAAGTCGAGACAATCCAGCGGGGCGTTGCGGGGCCGGCGACTGAGGCCCCGCTCTTGGGGGTAGCCGCG
>WQTY01000452.1 GCA_009786045.1 Pseudomonadota bacterium
CATCCGCCCGGCCGATACGCCGCTACCCCCTCAATACAGGCCGCGCGGCGGCCAGGCCGCCGCATCTGTCTGCCGGTGCCACCCCCGCGTTCTGTTCACCCTAAACACCATCTGTCGTTTGGCAACTCGGACAGACATCGTGCGGCAATATCCCCCGCGTCGAGCGCAGAAAGGCATAGGGCGTTGCCTCCAGGAAGTTCGACACGCGCGACGTGTAGATGTCGGCGTGCTGCTCGATTTGACGAGCCATCAGGCTCTTGTCGTTGCCGGTCCGCATGAGCAGGCCCCAATGGGGGTTAAAGAGCTGGCCCTGTTTGATGGCATAGGGCGCAATTTTGGTCTCCAGGGCACGGATCCTGGTGCGCATCTCATGCCAGGTGGCCTGCAGCCCCTCTGGCACCACACCTCCCTGCCCCTTCTCCCGGGCAAGTGCCATCTCAACCCGGACGCACGAACGCTCAAGCACATCCTTCTGGTGCATATAGGCATCCAATGACACCTGATCTGCCTGCACGCCGTTTAAGGCTTCGATCTCCTCCTCCAGCTCGCGCGAAATCAGGCATGTGCGCCATCGCCGCACCGCTTTTGACACATTGACATCCGAATAAACATGATCCCCTACGTACAAAATTTCATCGCCGCTGTGCCCGAGATAGGCTTCGACATGCTGGGCGCTGCCTCCGTGGTAGATCTTGGAACGTTCATCAATGGCATTAACCGGTTCAAGGAGGCCGGATTCCGGGATCACCCTGTAGATAGGGGAATTTTGGGTGAAAAAGTTTGGTTTTCGTGCCGATACGACGATGAGATCAAACAGATCCGTCCAGGACGCACCTGCTGGAAGGCAGCTTGCGTAGCTGTAGCGCATGATGTCGTCGGTAAAGGACCATTCTGAGTTTGTAATGAGAATTGTTTTTTTGCCTGCAATTTGCTGATCCCTGAGTGCCAGACCTGCATCCGGATCGGTGACCACGTATGTTTCCGGGTCCTTGGCGATTTCACACTTCATTGCGCCTTCCAGGTGCGCGGCATCCAGTTCGCAGCGGATCGTCTGCGCAATCGAGGCATAGGTCATGGGTGTGGGAAAGCGATGGGCATCAAAAGCCACCACCGCATGTGCAAACATGGAAATCTCGGAGAGCGAAAAGAATGTATTGACAAATTCCCATCGCGAATCGCCCAGGTCGACAAAATCCCGGTTGTAGGTTTCCTTCTGCATTTCGAACGACAAAGGTTCAAATCCATGCAGTGCCTTCTTGATATAACCAAAGCGATTTGCTTTGACGATGTTGCCAAGTTTCGTGTCGATGACGAGGCCGCGCATGCCAAAGTCGGGGGTAAAACTCGCCTCTTCGATAGGCCACCCAAGCGCCATGAGCCGCTTTTTGAGAAACTCAAAGGCCAGTGCTTCCCATGCTTTGATGTCATAATGGACGAGGGTGTAGTCCATGTCGTAGCCTATGGCGCGCAGCGCACGCATGTTGAGGGTCCGATTGGCAAAGATGTGGCGGGCGAATGACGTTTGTGTGTTAGTGATTGACATCAGGCAGCTCCTTAATATTTGTGGAGTGGTGGAATTTTTCAACCTTTCGAGGGCAAGTATGCATGAAGATCGCGGGAATCTGTTGAGCCATTGGTCGAAACTCCGTGCGGCGGAAACTGTGGATAACGGACATGCTGCCGGTGATCTTCCCCAGAGTCGCCTTGAAATCCTCCGGGCAAAGGTTGCACAGCTCCAGGAAGAGGACGCGAAGCAGTCTGGCGAGGAAAGTGTACTCACCGGTTCCTCAAACCATGTCGCAGAGCTGCCCCAAGCGCAAGCAAAGAGTTCACTTGTGCTGCTTTTGACAGGCAAATTGGCGGCTTATCTCAGCCAGAAGGATCCCAGGGCGGATCTCGGTGAGGAGGTGTCTTCGGTTTTTTCGGCGCCTCCTCCCCGCATTGAGGATGCGCAGACGGGGGCGGCGGTCGCCGTTTCGCTCGTTTTGGCCGGGCACCTGATGCGGTATGCTTCTACGCCATTCTCGGAGCGTTGCCTCAACGATTTCAGGGACAGGCTGCTCAAGTCGTTTAGCCAGAGCGACACGGTTCGGATCGAAATCGAAGCCCATGCGCTGCTGAATTGGTTTGCCAATGCCATGAACCAAGACTGGCAGCCGCTGGTGCCGGAATCGCAGGATGATGCAGGTGAGGCCGTGCGCGTGGCGATGATCGAACGCGCGATTGAGGAGAAAAGGGATCTCATCATGCACTACTATACGAGCAGCCGTGCCGATTTTTCAATGCGGCGCATCACCCCTCTGGCGCTGGAAGCCGAGAAGTATCTTATTGCCTTTTGCCATTTGCGTCAGGAGGAGCGCATTTTCAGGCTGTCCAGGATTGTACGCCTGTCGTGGGCCGGGGCTTCCGATGCATCGCGCCTGGCTGAGGATGCGGACGAACCCGGCGCTGTGGCGCCATCGACGTTTCCGACGGCGGTGGCGCGGCTCATGGAGGGGGCGTTTCAGCACGATGGGGATGGCGGGAGTTTAG
>WQTY01000453.1 GCA_009786045.1 Pseudomonadota bacterium
GGACGGAGGATGACGGGGATGAGGGGGCGGTGAGTCAGGAAGGGGGCGAAGTCACAAAACCGGGGCAGGGCGGGGGCGTTGATACGCGAGGAAAGAAGTCCAGGAAGGGTGACTCAGGTTCCGAGGAGGGCAATGACAATGGTTAGTGGGTGTCGAGTGCGTCGTGCGGTGTTTGGTTTTGGTCTTATTTCTGCGTTGTTCCTGGGAGCGGGCTGTTCGCAGTCTCCAGAGGATGTTCGTGCCTGGATGCGCGACAAGCGCGCGCCCGTGAAGATGCGGGAGTTTATCCAGAGCGAGCGAAATCCTTTGGCGTCGAAGGTCGAAGCGGTGATGGTGCTGGTGGAACGAAACAACAGCACCGATATTCCTGTGGCGCTGGGTGAGCCCCTCAAGGTGGACGAGCTCAACCGCATTGTGGCGGGGGCAATCGTCCGGATGCAGGCATTGCTGGATACGGATCGATCCAACTACGAGACACGGATAAAGGATGCGTCCTATGCGATGGCGCAGCTTGAGGTGAATGAAGAAAACCGTGCCGCACTTTTAGCGTTTATCCATCAGTGGCTGGACGGGGATAACTTTTTTCTGCCGATTTCGAGGAGCGGCCGTGTGGAGCAGAGGCGTCTCTTTGAGGCATTGGGTGCGGAGTCGCTGACGGTTTATCAGAATGCGCTTCGCAGGAAGCTTGATCAGCTTCTGGGGGCGGTTAAGGAAGAGGTCGCGGCAGAGGAAGAGGCAAAGGCGGCTGGGAGGAAGATTCGCGTGCTGGTGCGCCCGAGCGATCAGATTGCCGAGACGCTGTCTTCGACGCTGGCGAGTTTGGAAGCACTGAAGCTGCCGGGAGCGAGCGAGATGGTGGCGGGGCTGTTTATCGAATACATTGAGGCCACCTATCCAGACATGCCGCGTGCCCTGGCGCTGCCTTTCAGCAGCAATACCTCGGCAAAACTTCTCCCCGTTGCCAGGCGCATCGTGATGGATCCGAACTACCAGAATGAGACGCTGAACTATTTTAAGAGTGTCATGCTGGCGACGTATTATCGCAATGTGCAGAAGAAGGTGGGCGTGGAAGTTTGTACAGAGTTGATGCAGACGGATCGCACGGGGTATTTGCGCTGGGATTGTCTTGAAGTGTTGACGATCGATGCCGGCCGCGATGGGCTGGCCACGCTGCTGCTGACCATTCCCGACAGCTATGAGGCGCTGGCGGCGCCTGCGGATCACCCGACGCTTCTGGCGCGCCCGGCGATGACATTCTGGAATTCACTGTTGGTGTATTGCAGCCATTTGCCACATTTTCTTAACGGGCCGCCGCCTTTGGATTTGTTCCGCCAGAAGGCGAAGGAAGGGCCGATGGTGGGCCGCATTTTGTCCATGGCCTGTCTGACGACTTTGGGCGGGCAGAGCGACGTGGAGTTTTTGGTGTCGCTGGGGCGTGAGAAGACGGCGATGAACAATTGGGGGATGCAGATCACGACGACGGGCGAGCTGGCGACGTATACGGCCAACACGCTGAACAATCGCCTCAGGTACGAAGCGCTGATGGCGGAAAGGGCAGCAGCGGCAAAGGCGGCAGAGACGGCGGCAGCGGAAGGGAAAGAGGAAGAGGCCAAAGAAGGCAAAGCAGCGGGGGCTGAAGCGGCAGAAGCCGCGCAGGCAGCTGAGTGATGACCAGGAGAGGGGCATTGACTTCTTAAGTTCTCCTGCATTAGCAGGTGAAAATCGTCAAAAATTGCGACAATTTTAGCCAAAAATGATGCTTTTCGCACTCTGCCCACAAGCAATGCGTAGCATTGCAGGGGGTGTGGGGGAACAAGTTCCCCCACAAAAAATTGTGGGATACACAGGAGAAACGGAAAATGGCGGAGCAATCGTTGGGTCGGTGTGTTGGCGTGTTGGGTGCCGGGGCGTGGGGGACGGCTTTGGCGCGCCATTTGTGTGTGTGTCTGGGGCAGGTGCGCCTGTGGGCTTTTGAGCCCGAGGTGGCGGCCAGCATCAACCAGCGCCATCTCAACGCTTTGTACCTGCCCAATGTCATCTTGCCGCCCGGGATTCTGGCGACGAGTGATCTTGCGGCCTTTGCCGAGGGGTTGTCGTTATTGGTGGTGGTGGTGCCGAGTCACGTGCTGCGTTCTGTGATGCAGTCCCTGTTGCCGCACTTGCCCTCTGACACCGTCATTCTGTGTGCGACGAAGGGGATCGAATCGGGCTCGCTGATGACGATGCACGAGGTATTGCTGTCGGTGATGGGGGTGGACGCAGGTGATCGCCTGACTTACCTTTCGGGGCCATCGTTTGCGCTGGATGTGGCACGCGGCAAGGCGACGGCGGTGAGTCTGGCGAGCGACAATGCGGAGCTTTGTGCGGCGCTGCAAACGTTGATTAGCAATGAGAGTTTCAGGGCGTATACGACGCATGATGTGATTGGCATATCGGTGGGGGGGGCGCTTAAGAATGTGATTGCGATTGCGGCGGGTGCGACATCGGGCCTTGGCCTTGGCCACAATGCGACGGCAGC
>WQTY01000454.1 GCA_009786045.1 Pseudomonadota bacterium
CTACCTGGTTTTTTTAGAGGGGGCAAGCCCCCTGTGCCCCGCAACGCCCCCGCTTTTTTGTGGGGGAGCATTGCTCCCCCACACCCCCTGCGATGCTGCGCATCGCCTGTGGGTAGAGGGCGAAAAGAATCATTTTTGGCTAAATATTGTTGCAATTTGTGATGGATTTTCACCAGCGAATGCGGGAGAACTTTAGAACTCGACGCCCGTCCCCCCCTGTCTGTAGCACGCTACGCTCCTACAAACATCGCCTGGTGGGTAGACATTCTTCTCTGCCAGGGTATTGAAAACAGTTTTCGGTATGGTTATGTTCCCATCTATGCGAATGATGGCGTTGGTGGGCCAAACTTTAGCTGGTGGCACACAGGCGAGGGCAATACTATGACGCGTTTGCAGTGTGGCTGTGGTGTTTAATGACGAGAGAGTAGGGGGGTATCAATGTTCAAGATTAGGATTTCCCATTCAAGCATTGCCTGTTTGGCATTTATCGCCTGTTTGGCATTGTTTGCGGGCGCGGCATGCGAGTTTCGGGATTGGGACAAGGCACCATGCAGTCGTGTGCGCCATCCCTGCGATCCAAACTCTAAAGTTTTCACTGTTGGGTATGACCCTTTTGACGCAAGAGCCAGTTGGCTGCAGTGTCTGAAGGAATCGGCCGAGTCGGTCTGCATTGATGGAGAAGTTCCTCCTCTGCGCTGTTGTGGGCGAACCTTCGAGTCAGACAACGCTGATTTTCAGGTCTGTCTTGCCGAATGGTTCTCTGTCAATGTTGCGATTGCGGATATGAGTGAAGAACGGGGCGCAGATGGATGCACGACACCTCCAGTCGCAGTGTATTTGTGCAAACCAAAGTGTTGTGGCGTAGAATTTGCTTCACATGATGATGAATCATATTTGCAATGCCTCAGATCGGCAGCCCAACGAGGCTGCGATGGCAATCGAACCGGCCTTCCGCTCCAGCCACCTCCGCTTGGGTGTACGCCAGACGAAGCGCCATAAGGGGGATCATGATGTTTAGATTTTCGTGTAAAAAGTCAGAGTTTCAACTTTTACGTTATCGCAGCACCATCGTTCGTGGTCTGCTCGCAGCCATGATGGGTATAACATTGTGGCTGGCTGTATCATCCGAATGCGTGGCACAGTCAGTTTTTAGTGACCTGGATGGTCGAAATAAAGACGGGTTCAATCTCCGCCTGGGGATGGCATTTCCCGTTATTCCCTTAAGGCATGGCGCCTTTTCATATCGAGATATCAGTAAAAATCCTTTCGAAGGCGGACCTCAGGTCAATTGCAGTGATTTTGACACGCATCCAAGTGCTTCGGCGAACTATGTCGGCTGGAATCTTAACCTTTCATTTGGGTATCAATGGAATGTGGGGTATATTTTTCTTCTTGGTTTAGCACTCGAAGGAAGTGGAGAATTTGCGGTTGTCAAAGCAAATAAAAACCGCAATTTTGGTCATCCTGACGGTCAATTGGGATTTGCCCGGGCACAAATTTACGCGACATTGACATCCAGTATTTTCATTTCTGATCACTGGCGTTTTGATTTTTCGTTCTCGCCGATTGGCTTCTATGCGAGCAGTGGGCCAAGCTATGACTTGGAATATTTAGCTTACCACAAAGCCACCAACCCCAATTCATCGACATTTCCCTATACAGTTAAGGGAAGTGCTGGTTTCACGTATTTAATCTTTACGCCTGGTGATCGAGGCGCCGCTGGTTTTGGCATAAGCTTAGCTTATTCGTACTACTTCAATTACCGGCCAGATCCACCGCATACGATCACGCCGGGGATGCATATGGAATTCAGATGGTAGAGTGCCTGCATAAATGATTCCTGGCATAGAAGGGCAGACACAGGGGTCTGCCCCTACCCCCCTTCTGTGTATGAATTCTCCTGACAACGAAACCAACAATGTCGCCTCACTCCCACAAGCGATACGAAGTATCGCAGGGGGTGTGGGGGAGCGATGCNCCCCCACAAAAAAATCAAAAGAGCGGGGCGGTGCAGGGGGCTCGGCCCCCTTCAGCCATGCCTTGTCTTTACTTTTTGCCAGTGTGTGCTGGACGTTCGCGGCAGAACAACATAGATTGCGGCGAGTGCGGTGCATGAAATTTTGGGGCACCGCAGGGAACATGAAGGAGGCAGCAGGCATGACAAAGATCGATTTGACACAGGAAGTGTTGGCAATATTTGGTGAGATATCGAAGGTGCCCAGGCGCTCAAAGCGTGAGGATCGCATTGCATCTTTTTTGGTGGACTGGGCCGTGGCACGAGGTTTTGAGGCGGATCGCGATGCTTCGAATAATGTGATCATGCGGGTGGCGGCTTCGGCTGGATACGAGCAGAGCCCTGTGGTTGTGCTTCAGGCGCATATGGACATGGTGTGTGAGAAGTCGCCCGAGAGCGGCCATGATTTTGAGGCGGATCCGATCGAAGTGATCCTTGAGGATGGCTGGATTCACGCCAATGAGACGACACTTGGGGCGGATAACGGGTTGGGCCTTGCC
>WQTY01000455.1 GCA_009786045.1 Pseudomonadota bacterium
TATCACTGACGGCAGGGTCGCGGCGTCGAAATGGTGCAGATTCCAGGAAGCAAGGAGGCGTGGAAGGGAGCGTACTTCGTACGTGACCGCCCACAACGACGCCGCTGACGCCGACAATGCACATTTCGGCGAGCGCGATACGCGTCTACCCCCTTTGCGGGGCTCATGCGCCGCCCCGCAACGCCCGGCTGGGGCGACTGTGGTCGCCACCCACGGACGCGCAATGCGCGCCCCTACGGGTTCCCACCACATGGGTGGGCGGATTGCCATCCGCCCCTACGCGCATCGCTTGTGTGGTGGGTGCATCTTAATTAAATTCCCCTCCTTTGGAGGGGTGGCGCAGAGCGCCGGGGTGGTTCGGACAGATGGTTGTTAGAACTATATGCTGAGAGTGTAGCAGGGAAAATTTTTTGCTGCCATTTGACAGGAAGACATCGGTTGTGAAAAAATAAAAAGGGAGTGCCGATAAACCTTCCGAGCTTCGCACGGCCATTGAGAACTGTGCGGAGGTTGCCTACCCCAGTTCGGTCACTGACGATGAGCTGCCCATTGCCCACAAAGGCGCAGAATTGATGATTGTGGACACGGTCGCTGAAACGGAAACAGCAAAGATTAAGCAAGCGGTTAACCAAGCATATACTGCTCTTGGAAAGGATACAAATGGTCAGGCAGGCAAGTATCGGAATGCAGCGGATCTGACAAAAGAGCTCAAAGATAACTGCACCGTCGTCAAACACATCCTCCGTTCCTGCTGGAAAATGAGCCCGTGGATGAAAGGAAGACGAACAGATATGAAGTACCCGATTCACCAGGGTTATGAAAATGAAGCCTGGTACTCCTTTGACGATGCGCTTTATGACAAAAAAATCAGCAAATATCAGCTGCGCAATCCTGAGGAGGACTTTGCCGAGGGCTATGCGGCTTATCACGTTTCAGAGCCTAAGGGCGTGGGGCTTGACCAAAGGTTTATCAATTGGTTCAAAGGCAAGAACTTGCATGAGGATCCCCCTAAAGGCGGAGGCGAAAAATGAGCCTTAAGCACCTCATGCTTTCGGGCCTCATTGTCATGGCAGTAAATGTGTCTTGTTCGTCGGTATCCTCGCAACGCCCACCTCAAGAAGCCATCCAACCTTCGCCCCTGGCATACGAGTCTGCGGTTGCCATTGAGGCTTCGGAAGCCACATGGGGCAATGACATGATTTATGGCTCTTTGTTTAAAGGTGACGCTGACACCGAGGCAGTCTTGGCTGTGGTTGAGGTTTACTTTGATGCTAAGCAGAAAGCCTACGAACGCGAATGGCAAGAGTTTGTGAGTCGTATTCCAGAGGCGGCGGATGAGACTCCAGCCACCGTAGTGCGTCGCGCCTATGCACGTTACAGTATCGGCAACTTGGCCTTTGTCGAAATTTCCACAGTAGTTCTAGAATTAACACACTCCGATGGCCGTAACCGCTACGTCGGTGTCATCCTTGGTGATAACTCACGCCTGGTAGACCTCCCCGATAAAGTGCTTTTTGTGCATTTTGCCAAAAACATCCGGCCTAATCCCGAAAAGCTTGAGGTTGATGAGCGCATTAGAACCGCTTTGCTGCTTGCGATTGGTTTAGACGGATATGAACGGGATCCTGCGCCAACCTGGACGGATGAGGATGGCGCGCTCGTCATCCGCTACAAGACGCACTATCCCAATGCATCCATGAGATGGGATAATGATTTGTATGAGTGCATTCTTACCGTCGATGCCGATCAGGCGTTTACGCATGCATGTCCCTCCAGCAAAGCGCAAATTGCCAGGGCTTTTAGCAATATTCGAAACTTTCCGGACACCCCTGAGCTTAGGGAACATGGCACCAAGCTTGCGCTGAAGTATGCGACTGGTTCGGAGAGTTACGAACCGGAGCCAGCGCCAACCTGGACGGATGAGGGAGGGACGCCATGTCCCTGAACGATGCAGGCACCTGCCCGGCGCCAACCTGGACGGATGAGGGAGGGACGCTCGTTGTTCGCTACCACCGATACATGCGTAAGGATGATCAGGCACAGACAAGTCTGCATGCGTGCACTCTTACCGTCGATGCTGAGCAGGAGTTTACGCTGGAGTGCATCGACTTAGGTCTGCTGCCGTCGCATGAATAATTTGACCGCCGCCCGGGATTGAACTAAACGACGCCTCCGAGACTGAGACCGGTTGCGCGCCCTGTATCAAAGGGTTTTGGCCAGGCTGTTGTTGGAGGTTGTTCATGCATTGCCGTCGCACCAAGGTGCTTGTGTTGGGGATCGTCGTTGCTGCCCTTATTTTTATGGCTTGTGCCTTTGGCATCACGACGCAGTACCAGAAGCTGGCGCTTTTGGTTGGCAACATTTTGGTTTTGGCGTTCACGGGCGGGATGTTTTTCGCCACGCTTCATTTGCAGAAAAAAGTACGCTGAGCGCACAGCGCGGGCCGCTTCGGGCCGCCACCCATCAAAAAAATTGGCGCGGCGTATTGGCTGAAAGCCGATAGCCGCGCCC
>WQTY01000456.1 GCA_009786045.1 Pseudomonadota bacterium
CCTCTACCCAGAGCGATGCGGCAGCATCGCAGGGGGGGCGGGGGGCACCCCCTGTCGGCAAAATCTCCCTCGCTTCCTAGAATCTGCGCCATTTGGGCGCTGCGCTCTTGGCGAGTGCAATAATGTGCATTGTTGTCGTCAGCGGCGTCGTTGTGGTCGGTCACGTACGAGAGTACGCTCCCTTCCACGCCTCCTTGTTTCCTGGAATCTGCACCATTTCGACGACGCGACAGGCCGATAAGGCGAGTGCGATAGCGGCGCAGGGGGCGTGGCCCCCTCAGGCAAAAAACCATGTGGTCTTTGGCGGGAAATCGTTTTATAACGCCCATTCATGGCTGACGCTCCAGGGCGGGCGCAAGGATACTTGTTTCTTCACAGTTTGGAGGGAAGATATGGTCGATGTTTCTCAGGTAACGGTTCCCGGCACTGGCAAGTTGTATGCTCGTTTTGAGACGACCCAGGGGGATATGGTGGCGGAGCTCTATGAGGATCTGGTGCCGACGACGGTAAAGAATTTTGTGGGTCTGGCAACAGGGCAGATTGAGTTCACCGACGAGCGTACCGGTGAGACGGCGAAACGTCCTTTCTATGATGGCATCATTTTTCACCGGGTGATACCGGAGTTCATGATTCAGTGCGGGTGTCCGCGCGGGGTTGGGACGGGCGGCCCCGGTTATAAGTTTCGCGACGAGTTCAATCCAAAGCTCCGCCACAGCGGGATTGGCATTCTGTCGATGGCGAATGCCGGTCCGAACACGAATGGCTCCCAATTCTTTATCACCGAGGTTGCGACGCCTCATCTCGACAATCGCCACTCTGTTTTTGGCAAGGTGATCGAGGGAACGGATATCGTCAAAAAAATTGCGCGCGTGCGGCGCGACCATCGCGACAAGCCGCTTGAGGATGTCGTGCTGAAGCATATCACGATTTATCGTGCCTAGGCAGCGGCCGTCTGTTTGAAAGGCGCGCCCTTGTGCGCGCCATTTTTGTTTTTTCTGGGCAGCGTTGAGCGTTTTTCGGGGAGATATCATCATGGCAAAGATTCAGTTCGAGATAGTGCCTAATATTTATGAGATTGGCCTGTTTCGGCGCACGCTGAGTTCGCGCCGCCGCCTTCGCCTGACGACGCTGCTGGCAACACTGGCATTGTTCGGGGCATTTTGGGGGGTGGGGGTATATTTACGCAGCCTGACGGCGTGGCCGATGGTCGACATCGCATTGATTCTGTTGTTATTGGGCGGCGCCCTTGTGGGGGGGTATTTGTGGGCGCTGACGATTGGCGATGTCATTTTTCGCGGCCCATGGCGTGAGAAGATGCTCTATGGGGACAGGTATGTGCCGGAAGATGGCAAGGCCCAGGAGGCGCTTCTTAAGAATCGGAACATCTATTTCATTTTATTATGGGCAGTGTCGCTTATGGTACTCATTTTTGGGGGTGACCTGGTGACGGGCCGGCATCTGGCCTGGTATCAGGAGACGGGCACGCTCCTGGCCTCGATGAAAAGCGAGGATATGGAAACCCGTAGAGGGGCACTGGTCTCGCTCACGAACCCGCTTCAGGCGAAAGCGTGGGAAAACATGGAGGTGCGGGCGGGCGTGGTGAGTTTGCTGGATGACGCGTCAGAAGACATCGTTGCGCTTGCTGCCTATGTATCGAGCCGGGCGCTGATCGTCGAAGGGGCGCAGCAGCTGATGGGGGTCGTAAGCAATACAAAACTTTCGCCCTTTGTCCGGGCAGAGGCTGCAACGGCGTTGGGGCGAATGGCATGGAAGCCCGCGCGAGGCGTACTTCTGACAACCCTTCGGCAGACTTTTGCAGAAAATCGCGCTGAATCGGTGCTGATGCCGGCCATCCTGTTCGCTTTCTTCGACATGGAAAAAGATGCGGCGGCCGTCCAGGACACCATGACCATTCTCGAAACCTGTTTCGATACCAGAGACTGCAGCGACGACCTTCTGACTTACGCGTTCTTCTATCTCAAGTCCCTGCGCGTTCACCGTGCTTCCGCGCTGGCTTTTCGCTATTTTGACGATACCTCTCTTCCACTGGGTAGCCGCTGTATGGCTGCCGATCTCCTGCGCTTCATCGCCACCAAAGATGAGGTTCCCGGCCTGAAAGCGCGATTTGAAAGCACACCAAGCGATGTAGAATGCGGCGACAAGTTCAGAAAATATCACGCAGAAGCGGCGATACACCTGTTTGAGCGCGATCCGCTCCGCGCACTGTTGCTGCGGGGCGTTGGCAATGTCATGGATCAGGCCAACTATGACTGGATCTGGCTGGTTGGCTCAAACGAGCGTGAGCATATGACCACGCGCAAAGTCGCCGAAATCTATGTCCGCGCATTGGACGAACGGCGAAATGCACGCTAGTTTTTTGTTTTTTATGTGGGGGAGTAGGGGCGACCGTCCCGGTCGCCCGGCTCCCCCACACCCCCTGCCGGGCAGATTCTGCCCCTGCGAGCATCGCTTGTGGATGGAGTGGCAATGGGTATCGTTT